>NZ_JBJEFJ010000172.1:0-6227 GCF_051873915.1 Pradoshia sp. | reverse complement strand
ATTAATACAAGCGTTTAAATGCGGAAAAATGTTTCTTGTAATAGGAATTATCTAAGCTGACAATCCTCACACCGCTGTTATCTGCATTGATGAACTGATTATTCCCGATATAAATACCTAAGTGGGAGATTCCCTTCTTATATGTATTTTCAAAGAATACGAGGTCACCAGGCTTTGGTGTATTCACATAATAGGAACGGTCATAATAGCCCTGGGCAGAATGACGGCCCATCTTATAACCAGCTTTATTGTATACATAATAGATGAAACCGCTGCAGTCGAATCCATTGATCGTTGTTCCGCCGAATACATACTTAATGCCAATTAGCTTCTTGCTTTCGGTTATGAGCTTGTTGACAAAGGCGCTCGATCCGCTCGATACCTCCTCTTTCGCAGGAGTGCTCGGTTTTGTAGACGGATTGGATGTCGTGCCAGCAGAGAGCTTGAGCTTCTGTCCGACATAGATCCTGTCTGATTTCAGGTTATTCAAGGATTTAATGGAGGAGACGCTCATTCCATACGCCTTCCCGATGCCGCTCAGTGTATCACCGCTCTTCACGGTGTAGGTTGCTGTGCTGCCGCTTTTCGGCGGAGTGTTCTGCTTTGGCGGGTTATTCTTCACGGGCGTGCTTGTTGATTGTCCGGATACCTTCAATACTTGTCTAGGATAGATCATTGTGTTCTTTAAATTATTCCAGGCAATAAGATTATTGACAGTGACCTTATGCTTGGAGGCAATCTTGGAGAGACTGTCCCCGGCAACGACCGTATAGGTCTTAGCTGAACTGGATGAGCCTGAGCCGGTGTTGGCCTGCTTGTCCGGTTTAACTGCTGCCTTATTGTCAAGACGAAGAACTTGGTTCGGATAGATGAGATCAGACTTTAGATTATTTAATTTCTTCAATGCTGCAACAGTGGTTCCGCTCTTATTAGCTATGGCTGATAGTGTATCGCCTTTTTTGATTGTGTAGGTTAGGGAATCAGCGGAAGCGGAACCGGCGTATGAAGTTGCCATAACGGCAACGGCAGCAAATGCGACTGCTTGTTTCTTCATTTCTACGACTTCGCTCCTTTCGGGAATTGTCTCCTATATTATAGTAACACAGGTAAAATATTGATAAAACATATTTCTACAGTAATGCGTAAAAAGTATCATGTTATTACTCTAATAGAATGGTAAAATAAAGGAAAATAGGTATTATATTGGAGATGAAGCTACTTGAAAAGACTTATTTCCCTTATCGTGGCGCTGATTTTCTTGTTCGTGAGTCCAATGGCACATCTGTCATCAGCAGAATCTGTCGAAAGGTCTGTCAATGAGACTTCAGGCAGGGTTATCGTAAAGATGCAGAGCTTCCAAGGGATTACTCGCCTGCTGAAGGCTGGTGCGACCGTCCTAGCTGAGAAGGAGAAACTCGTCTCTCTTAAAAAACCAGTCAATCAATCGATGTCTGCCTTTTTGAAAGAATTAGAGAAACGTCCGGGTGTTCTTTATGCAGAGCCTGATTACAAGCTGACCCGCAGTGTGATCCCGAATGATGTGAAATATCGTGAACAATGGCATCATCAGACCATTCAGAGTGAGAGAGCCTGGGATGTCACGATGGGCAGCAATCAAACGATTGTCGCTGTCATTGATGACGGAATGGATATGAAGCATCCTGACCTCAAAAATAATATCGTCAAACCATATAATGTTTTAACGAAAAATGCCAAAATTCCTGTCGGAGAGCATGGAACCCATGTCGGCGGAATCATTGCGGCAAGTGCCAATAATCGCATTGGAGGGTCTGGTGTAGCGCCAGGTGTCAAGGTCATGCCGATTAATGTCTTCGAGGATGACGTGGCCTATATATCAGAAATCATTCAAGGAATCGAATATGCCGTCAAAAACGGGGCAGATATCCTGAATATGAGCTTAGGGATGGAGTTCTATTCCAGAGCTCTTAATGAGGCAGTCCAAGCCGCCCACAAAAAGGGAACGGTCATCATAGCCGCAGCGGGCAATACAGGCAGCTATATGATTAATTACCCTGCTGGCTATCAGAATGTCATCTCTGTCGGAGCAACGACCCAATATGATGTGATGGCTCGTTACTCCAATTACGGCAAAACCGTCGATATACTAGCACCCGGTACGGATGTACTGTCGACTCTTCCAAACGGAAAATACGGGGCCTATTCCGGTACCTCAATGGCCTCACCGGTCGTAGCCGGCGTCGCTGCGCTCATTTGGTCAAAGGAGCCGAAGCTGACGAATGCTCAAGTCGAATATCGGCTTTTACAAACTGCCGCCAAGCTGAAGAACCCACGGACCGGAAAGCTGTATGAATACCCGCGGGTCGATGCAGCTAAGGCACTGAAGTATCGCCTGCTTGCCTCACCGAAGGTAACGGATATCACGGACAAGCATTCAAAGGTGAGTCTGAGCTATTCAAGCGCATTCCGCGGGACCATTTCTGTCACCGCTAATGGCAAAACGGTGAAGAAAGCCGTTAACCATGGCACTGCTTTTAAAACGGCAATCGAGATA
Organism: Pradoshia sp.; assembly: GCF_051873915.1. Classification (NCBI taxonomy): domain Bacteria; kingdom Bacillati; phylum Bacillota; class Bacilli; order Caryophanales; family Bacillaceae; genus Pradoshia; species Pradoshia sp. The sequence goes on along the minus strand of NZ_JBJEFJ010000172.1, from coordinate 3,694 downwards.
GGGAAACAAGCTGCAGGAAGAAAAATCACCATCAAGCTCATCGATCGTGAAGGAAATGAAAGCTGGCCGGTGACGAAAACCGTCAAGGATGTGACAGCACCGAATGCGCCGAAGGTCCAAGCTGTGGCTGATAATAGCACCGCCATTTCCGGAACGGCTGAAGCCGCCTCGCTCATCACCGTAAAAAAAGGCAAAACAACGGTTGTGAGCGGCAAGGCGGATAAAGCGGGCAAGTTCACCCTAAAGCTGAAATCAAAGCAAAAGGCCGGTACTGCCTTAACGGTCACAGCGGCTGACCAAGCAAAGAATGTCAGTAAGGCAGCGAAAGTCGTCGTAAAGGATAAGACTCCCCCTGCATTAGCGCAAATCAGCAAAATTACGGCGTCCACGACAAAGGTAACCGGCAAGACGGAAGCAAGGGCAAAGGTCATCTTGAAGGTTGGAGGCAAGTCTATAGCCAAAACGGTTAAAGCCGGCAAGGATGGCAAGTTCTCTGTGAAGATCAGTAAACAAAAAGCCGGCACAACCATTCACCTATACTTAACAGATGAGGCGGGCAACCAAAGCAAAGCAATTAAGCGAAAAGTTCTAAAAAAATAGAATAGTAATATTTGTAAATATGACCTATAATTATGTAATAGAATGTCATTATTCAGGGGGATATGTAATGAAACAGAAATGGTTGTTGCTAGTTGTGGGATTGATGCTGTTTACGTACTTGAAGCCGGCAGTTGGATTTGCCGTAACAGACGAAGCTGCACTGAAGGCATTTGTTCAGGAAGAGGGCTTCACAAGTGTAGAGGAGTTTGAGGACTTTTATGAATATTATTTTCTAGAAGAGCTTTCTGACGTCAAGACAGTGGATGAACTGAAAGAAATTCTTGGAGCGAGGATTACGAATAAGAATGTCGAAGAGCTGATTGTTTCCTATGGATATGGGAGCAAGCAGGAGCTGATCGATGAATTGATTGAGTATGGCGACATGGAAGAGGGCAGTACATTAGAAGAGACCTTCATTTATATCAATGCGCTTGATATGCATCTCGATTATTACCAATCTCCAGATCTGACGCCAATCACAGATGAGAATTTGCAGGCGCTTCTCGATGATTACGAAATCACGCGCGAAGAGCTGAATGCCATCTTGGATGAGATGGGTGAAAGCTTAGCAAACTTTACGTATATTGAAGATTTGGATTTATTCTTAATGGATTATTTTTATGACGATGAAGAATTTATGGAAGATTTGCTCAGTGAAATTGCCGGCGACTTCGCAGAAATTGGTCTTACTGAAGAAGAATTAGAGAGACTGTTTGAGCATTTCATGCGTATAGCGGAGGAAGACGAGACGATTCTTGACCGTCTGTTCGCTCTTGAGGACCGCGTCAATCAATTGCCTGACTTCGAGAGTTCTGATGACCTGACAGAAGCGCAAATGAATGAAATCGTGTCTGTTTTTAACGAAATCTTGAATATCTTCCAGTTGAATGCGAAGTATTATCTTGTCAAAGGGGATTCTAAGCAGCCAATCACCTTAAACGAGCTGATGCACCTCGAAACGACTAATGACGCGGACCTGCTTATCGAGCTGTATAATCTTCAAGGTGAATTCCTTGCAGACCTGCTCTTCACAGCAGAGCTCTTCGGTTCTGACGTCATTAAAGGAGAGGTCGGCAAGGTAATCAAACCAATCACCGAAGTGAAAGAAGAAAAGAAAAATCCGGTCAAGAAGCCAGTTAAAACGGTAAAACCAGTAAAGAAGGTAACGAAAACGGAAAACGGCGGTAAATTGCCTAATACAGCCGGCAACTACACAGAAGGCATTCTGCTTGGCGCTGCCATCGCTGGTCTTGGAGCAGGCATGCTTGTCTATCGTAAAAGGAAGTCCGCTTAAATGAGCAAAGCCAGATTAACCCTAGTGTTGTCCATCTTGCTCATCCTCACGGGACTTGGTCTGGTCGTCAAAAATAGCATACCCTTCTTTGTACAGGCTGATGTGCCTGAGGTGAAAGTAAAGGAAGAAAAGCCTGAGCCAAAAGAGGCACCGAAAGAAGCCGAACAAGAAGAACTGTACAGTGAATATCCGGGCATGGGAGAGACGTTCGGTGAATTGATTATCCCGAAGATCTCTGCCAGCCTGCCGATTGTCGAGGGAACGGATGAGGACGAGCTTGAGAGGGGCGTCGGCCATTATGCAAACAGCGTCCTTCCAGGGGAGAAGGATAACTCGGTTCTCTCAGGACACCGTGATACCGTCTTTCGCCGGCTTGGCGAGGTCGGGGTCGGTGATAAGCTCGTGGTGAAAACCACGGCGGGGAAATTTACGTATAAGGTAAGGCAGGTGCGGATTGTCGATGCGGATGACCGCACCGTCATCGTACCAAAGCCGCGCGCTACCTTGACCGTCACTACCTGCTATCCCTTTGACTATATTGGGGATGCACCGGACCGGTACATTCTGGTAGCTACATTAATAGATGAATAAGAGAAAGAGCCACTTAATCATGATGTTTAAGTGGTTTTTCTTATAGGCATGGGAATAACAAGTTATTCTGAAGTAAAAAAAAAATTTACGGGGCGTGCGAAAAGGGGTAGAATGGATACTGATACTAAGGAATCAAACAAAAACCTTTTTACTATAGAATAAAGGAGAACAATATGCAAAACAGGCAGGCAGAACGCATTAAAAGGCGTAAAAAGATAAGAAGACGTCGAATCGTAGCATTTATTGTATTACCTATCTTAACGCTCATCTTAGCCGTTGGTGGATACGCTGCATACCTATACTATACAGCATCAGATGTTTTAAAGGATTCCTATGATGGTTCAACCGTTAGCGAGCGCGCTGTAAACCCGGCAGATGACAATGTATCCGTTCTATTCATGGGTGTCGATGACAGTGATGTCCGTAACAGCGGAAAGGGCTCACGTACTGACGCATTATTGCTTGCCACATTCAATGATGATGACAAGACCGTCAAATTGTTAAGTATCCCGCGTGACTCCTATGTATACATCCCTGACAAGGGTACGTACTCGAAGATTACCCATGCCCACGCATACGGCGGAGTGGAATACACTATTAACACTGTCGAGAACCTTCTCCAAGTCCCAGTAGACTATTATGTCAAAATGAATTTCAATGCATTTGTTGATGTTGTTGATGCCCTTGGCGGAATCACAGTGGATGTTCCATATACATTCTCTGAGCAAAACTCCAAAGACAAAGCAGGTGCCATCACAATTGAGGAAGGCACACAAACACTTGACGGAGAAGAAGCACTCGCCTTCGCCCGTACAAGAAAGAAAGACAGTGATATCGAACGCGGAAAACGCCAGCAACAGCTCATTCAAGCTATTGTAGAAAAAGCTTCATCCGCTTCATCCATCACGAAATATGCCAATGTCATCCAAGGCATCGGCAAAAATATGAAAACAAACATGACCTTCGCTGAAATGAAAGGCTTCACGAACTACGTCATGGCAAGTGATCTAAGCATCGAATCACTCAATCTCAAGGGCTCAGATTCCTACATCAACAACGTATACTACTACCAGCTTGATGAAGCCAACCTAGCCTCTACGATTGAAGAGCTGCAAGTCCACATGGATGTAAACAAAACAGCTGATTCCAGCACAGATACTTCTGCAACAGACGAATACGCTGGCAGCAGCGAGATTGAATAAAATAGAT
>NZ_JBJEFJ010000171.1:0-6236 GCF_051873915.1 Pradoshia sp. | reverse complement strand
TTTAAGACTTGCTTAGCGTTTCGTTTTGTTTAGTTTTCAAAGAGCAATTTGTCGTATCTTGACGACATTTACTACTATATCAGAATAACAATCTGTTGTCAACCATTTCTTTTGATGTAAATAGATGACATTTGTTATTCACTGTTGCTTCAGAAGCAACTTTTAAATCATACCACCTTCACTAATCAGAAGTCAACAACTTTTTGTAACTTTTTATTTGTTTTCTCCTTTTTGTTCGGTGTTCACTTATAGTAGCACGCTTCGTCACGGACTGTCAACAAATAATAGGTAATTTCAATTTTACAAATCCTTTTCCCTCTATCTATATATTAATATACTGTTTATAAAACGTATTCCGCTCTCACAAAATCCTGTTTTCATAACGGACACAGCCATCGACTTTAACTACTCCTCCTATAAATAAGCCCGCCGCCTGCATTCATCCAGCAGGCGGCGGGCAAACTTTATACAACTCTTTCAACATCGGCCTCAGTAATATGCATGATTTCATCTTCACCTAGTTCAACAAATCCCGTCTTCAATATCTCAACCCTTTCTCTTTCCTTCAGGTTGGTGATCACTACGGGCGTAATAATGGATGAAGTATTCAAGGAGATATACTCTAGATCAAACTCCATGAGTATTTGACCTTTTTCAACACGCTGACCTTTTGCTATCTTCGCATCAAAGCCTTCACCGCCAAGTTTTACCGTATCAATTCCCACATGAATCAAAAACTCATACCCTTCGTCTGATACGATTCCAATAGCATGCTTCGTTGGGAATACATTCATAATCAGGCCGTCTGTCGGAGAGACTACGATTCCTTCAGCAGGAATGATGGCAAACCCATCTCCCATCATCCTTTCAGAAAAGACTGGATCTGGCACCGTTGTAATTGAAACTAATTCACCCGCTAATGGTGCGATAAAGCGCTCCTTTGAGAACTCTGCTCGTATACACGCAGGATTCACTTCTTCAATTCGCCGCTTAACCTTGCTATTGATATTAATCGTGCTTACTTTTGCCGGATGAGGCTTATGGTCCTCCATAATATCTCTCATTTGTGTCTTGATTATTTCAGAACGCGGCCCAAAGATGGCTTGAATATTATTGCCGACAATCAATACACCTGCAGCGCCAAGCGCTATAATCTCATCTTTATCCACACTCTGAATATCCTGTACTTCTACACGCAAGCGCGTGATACAGGCATCAAGATGCTTGATGTTCTTTTTCCCGCCCATCGCCTCTAGTATGTTATATGGCAATTCTCCTACATTGCCTGCTTCACCAGCTGTCTCGCTTCCTTCCTCCCGCCCTGGTGTCATCAAGTTCCATTTATGGATAGCAAAACGGAAGCCAAAATAATAAAATCACGGCAAGGACAAGCCCAACTGGTATCACCAGCCACCAAGCGGTTCGATTCGGCACAATTCCGAATAGGAGATAATCAATAACCCCTCCAGAAAAGGTCATCCCGATTTTCACATTTAATAGTTGCATCGTCATGAAGGATAGACCCGAAAATACAGCATGGATCCCAAATAAAACGGGTGCCACGAATAAGAATGAGAATTCGAGAGGTTCTGTAATACCCGTCAGGAAGGAGGTTAAAGCAGCAGAAGCCATCAAACCGCCGACCACCTTCTTTTTCTCAGGCTTCGCTTCATGGTAAATGGCCAGAGCAGCTGCCGGCAATCCGAACATCATAAATGGGTATTTCCCTGACATGAACGTTCCCGCTGTGATTTCAACTCCATCTTTCAATTGGGCAAAGAAGATTGCTTGATCACCACGGACAATTTCTCCTGCAGCATTTACATACTGACCAAACTCATACCAGAATGGCGAATAAAAAATATGATGAAGCCCAAATGGAATCAACGAACGTTCAATGATTCCAAAAACAAATGTAGTAAGTGTCAAATTGGATTCCAGCATGCTTTGAGATACTACATTCAAACCATACTGGACCAGCGGCCATATAAAGGCCATCGCAATCCCAAGAATAAGCGAAGCTGCCGCTGTAACAATTGGCACGAAGCGTTTCCCCGCAAAGAATCCAAGGTATGGCGGAAGCTCAATCGTGTAATATTTATTGTATAAATAGGAAGCTAAAAGGCCGACAATAACCCCTCCGAATACACCGGTTTGCAGGGGTGGTATCCCAAGGATATTTGCATAAGCCGGTACACTCGCAACCAGGGAATCCGTCACATTCAGCATAACGCCCATGGTTACATTCATCATTAAATAACCGACTATAGCCGCTAGACCAGCAACCCCTTCCCCGCCGGCAAGACCAACAGCTACACCGATCAGCAAAGAGCAATGGCAGATTATCAAAGACCACTTGTCCTGAATTCTCCATCACAGTTGCAATCTTTTGAACCCACCCTATATCGAGAAAGGGAATTAAATCTATCAGATTTGATTATGAGTGGCATTCCCTAAAGCAAGCAGAATCCCTGCCGCAGGCAAGATGGCAACCGGCAGCATCAATGCTTTCCCCACCTTCTGCAAAACACCAAATACTCTTTCAAACATTTTTCGCCCTCCTTATGTTCATTCGTTGTTAGCATTCGGATGAATGGAAATCAACTCACCGCCATTTATTTTATCAATCACAAAGGGTTCAAAACAGAACAACAACTGTTCCCTCGGTAAACTCCACCAAAAGGAAGTCACTTTCTATACATATAAAAACCCCTGTATCTATAACAGATACAGGGGTTCACATATAAATCCGTTTTATTTCAAGAAAATAAAGTAGCAAACAAATATAATGAACATTCCATACATAATTGGATGAATTCGTTTTTGATTGCCAGTAAGCAGCATAGTGATTGGATAGAAAATGAATCCACAAGCAATACCAGTGGCGATACTGTTTGTCAATGGCATCATGATGATTGTCAAGAATGCCGGTACAGCCACTTCAAGCTTGTTCCATTCAATATTCTTAAGAGATCCGCACATCAAGACCCCAACCAAGATCAATGCCGGTGCTGTTACAGCTGATGTGATAACAGATAACAGTGGATAGAAGAATAATGCCAGGATAAACAGAACACCTGTAACAACTGCGGCAAATCCAGAACGAGCTCCAGTTGCTACCCCTGCTGTTGATTCGATATAAGAAGTTGTCGTTGATGTTCCGAATAATGCACCCGTAATCGTCGCAAGAGAATCAGCGAACAATGCCTTGCCAGCACGCGGAAGCTTGTTATCCTTCACGAAACCAGCTTGGTTCGCTACAGCCATCAAGGTACCAGCTGTATCGAAGAAGTCAACGAACAAGAATGTTAAGACAACGATTAAGAATTGAACCGTAAAGATATCAGATTGTACTGGATTTAAGTAGGGTTCAAGCGCCACACCGAATGTCGGTGCCACACTTGGGATTGAACTGAATACCGCGTTCGGAACAGCAATCAACCCTGCGATCATTCCGATAATAGCCGTGATGATCATCCCATAGAAGATTCCGCCTCTAACACCTTTCACCATGAAAATAACTGTGATGAATAATCCAGCTACAGCCAGCAATGTATTGCCATCCGTTAAATCGCCAAGCGCCACATATGTGTTTGGATCAGCGACAATTAATCCCGCATTTTTCAAACCAATAAATGTAATGAACAACCCAATACCAGCGCCTACTGCAAATTTCAGTTCAGCCGGAATGGCATTAATAATCTTTTCACGAATACCCGTCAAGGTTAAGATGGCAAAGATAACACCAGACGCCAACACTCCGGAAAGAGCGGTCTGCCAAGGAATTCCCATAGTAAGAATGACTGTATAAGCAAAGAATGAGTTCAAGCCCATACCCGGTGCAAGCGCAATTGGGTATTTCGCGATCATTCCCATGAAGAAGCAGCCAACTGCTGCTGCAAGTGCAGTGGCAACGAATACAGCTCCGTGATCCATACGCATAGCATCAGGCAAGTTCTCGACATCTGCCAATGTCAGCTGCAATGGGTTGACGACTAGGATATAAGCCATCGCAAGAAAGGTTGTTAATCCCCCAATAAACTCTCGTTTGTAATTTGTGCCGAGTTCATCAAATTGAAAATATTTTTTCATTTCTCTTGTAACTCCCCTTCTCTTCATACCATCATGTTCATCTCTACGTTGTAATCGCCAAGAATACAAAACACCCCGAAACCATATCCGTTTCGGGGTGACAATAGGTAAGAGAATACACCCATAGTCCGGGTATATCATCATTTACTCGTAGTCAAGCCATTAACGGTAGCTCGGTAGAAACTTATGGGCCATATCCCCATGATTATACGAAGATTATTAAATTATGTGATTAGTTCTTTAGTATTGTAACAACATAATGACTGATGGTCAACAGAAAAACGAACGATTGTATTATTTTTTACATCTTTGTTCGCCTCTATTATTAAATGAGTACTCCCCTATCCCATCCACTAGCAGAATCCGCCGGAATTGGCAGAAAATGTGCATGTTTGATCTTACTATATAAATAGATAAAGGGGTATAAAGTAGAGGGGGCGATTAGGATGAACGATTTCGTATTGACAACAAGAAAACTGACAAAAGTATTCGGCAATCAGTTAGCAGTTAACGACGTGAATATACATGTGAAGCCCGGACATATATACGGCTTGATTGGCCGAAATGGGTCAGGGAAAACAACCATTATGAAGATGGTCTTAGGCCTATCGAAAAAGACAGATGGGGAGATTTTGATCTTCGGCAAGGCGCCGGAAAGAAATGCGCATGAGGTTTATCATCGAATTGGGTCCACCATTGAAACTCCTGGCTTTTATCCAAATATGACAGCACGGGAGAATCTCGAGGTATTTGCCAGCCTCAGAGGAACCATTGATGGCCAATCAATCAGAAAGGCTCTCCATACCGTTGAGCTCCCCTATGAGGACAAGAAGCATTTCTCCCAATATTCACTTGGGATGAAACAAAGGCTGGGCATCGCCAACGCCATCATGCACAATCCGGACTTCCTTATATTAGACGAACCGGCGAATGGGCTTGATCCAATCGGGATTGCGGATATAAGAAATCTGATTAAGTCACTAAGCCGCGATTATGGAAAGACCATTCTTATCTCAAGCCATCAACTGACGGAGATGGAACAAATGATAACACAGGTAGGTTTTATCCATAATGGCAAGCTCTTAAAAGAATGTGATTATGAAGACTTGCTAAAAAGACGAGGAAGCTATATATCTGTCAAAACATCTGACATAAAAAAAGCATGCGCCATATTGAGGCAGCAATTAAATATAGATGACTATTCAGCAAAGGATAATGGAGTAGTGGAAATCTTCGACCTGACTCATGACCCATCTGCCATAAACCGAGCGCTAATCATGGCGGAAGTAGATGTATCAGCAATCGGGCTAAAAACGAATGGACTGGAGAAGTATTTCTCCAGCCTGATAGGGAGTGGAGAACATGCGTAACGGAATACGTGCAGAAATTTTAAAGGCAAGGCATGACAGAACATCTCTTATCTGTTCCGCTATCGCCCTGTGCGTCCCGCTTCTACTTATTATAAAAGAAAGATATATTCCGTCCTTAGACGATTATTTCAGCTGGCTCATGACAACCAACAGCCTTTATATATGGATATTCTCCGTCATGAGCAGTTTATTTATTACTTTTCTCATACAGCGAGAATACCAGGACCGCACAATCATCAATACATTGACCGCATATCCTTCCAGGTCATCTTTTATTATAAGTAAACTAAGCGTCTGGGCGCTTTGGTATGCAATCACATGGATAGTAGCTTTGATAATAATATGTATTGGTTATAGAATATTGTATCCAGATGAGTTCGGGGCAGCAGGCATCAAGCTGACCATAGAGCTTCTCGCGAAAAGCGGGGCCTTAAGTTTCCTGGCATTTACCCCTCTATTATGGGTCGCCATTAAACAACGGACTTCCTTTTATCCATCCGTTTTGATGGGGCTTTTATTCACCGCTATCATGATGGCCGGCTCACAAGCATCAGGCAATATGATTTTAGTCGCAAGCCTCATTCCATGGTCAGCCGTTTCAATTGCGAGTCTGATTCCGGACATGACGAATGGTTATTTCATTGTTTCAGGAATCTCCATTGTCCTTTGCGCAGTAATCGGCATATTTTTAGCGATTTATGCTTTTTCACGGCAGGATCAGTAAACAAAAACTCCCTTTTATCTGTAATACGATACAGGTAAAAGGGAGTTTTG
>NZ_JBJEFJ010000170.1:0-6284 GCF_051873915.1 Pradoshia sp. | reverse complement strand
ATTCAGAAGATTATTCAGAATGTAGAGAATGTGATTATCGGAAAGACAGAGGTAGCTAAACTGAGCCTTGTGGCACTTTTGGCCAAGGGGCATTTGCTATTGGAGGATGTGCCGGGTGTTGGGAAGACGATGCTTGTGAAGGCATTGGCGAAGTCCATTCAGGCTGATTATAAACGTATTCAATTCACCCCAGACCTCCTTCCGTCCGATGTGACGGGAATATCCATCTATAATCCAAAGGAGCATGAGTTTATGTTCCGTCCAGGTCCAATCATGGGCAATATTATCCTCGCAGATGAGATCAATCGTACTTCCCCTAAGACACAGTCAGCTCTATTAGAGGCAATGGAGGAACATCGCGTGACCGTTGATGGTGTCACCCATCGGCTAGATTCTCCTTTCTTTGTTATGGCAACCCAGAATCCAATTGAATACGAGGGCACCTATTCCTTGCCGGAAGCTCAGCTTGACCGCTTTTTGATTAAAACGAGAATGGGTTATCCTGATAGGGGTGATGAGGTGGTTATCCTGATGAATGCGCGGATGCAGGCTTCTACAGACAGCTTGGAGCCGGTCATTTCATTGAAGGAGATGGCAGACCTGCAGGAGGAGGTACAGAGCGTCTTTGTTGATGAATCGATTGCCAGGTATATTGTCGACCTGATGACAAAAACCCGTAATGATAAACGTGTGTATTTAGGAGTAAGTCCACGTGGTTCCATCGCCTTGATGAGAGCCTCTCAAGCTTGGGCCTTTATACATGGACGTAATTATTGCCTTCCAGATGATGTACAGCATCTCATTCCTTATGTATGCAGTCATCGGATTATCATGAAATCTGAAGCTCTTTATGAAGGAATTGATGCAGGGGCCGTCCTTAATGAGATTATGGCAAAGACACCTGTACCCGTACAAAGGCAAGTGAATTAACGATGAAGAAGCTCCGTTTACGATTGGAGAAATGGTCGAAGCTGATTATGCTCGTGTTTTTGCTGGCATTGACCTTTTCTTATGCGATGTTCCAAGGAGGGTTTGTCAGTTGGTTCCTCTTTTACAGCTTCCTCCCCTTTGGTGTGTATGCCTTAGTCATTCTTCTTTATCCATTAAATGATTTTCATGTTGAACGGATAGCAGGGGATGGTGCGCTTCGTGCGGGTGATTCGTTAGAGATGCGGATTCTCCTCAAACGACAGTATGCGGTGCCAATCTTGTACATAAGCGTGGAAGAGTTACTTCCGAGAAATCTTGATATTTCATCTGGCAGTGCAAAGAAGAATGCACTGGTTTTCATCGGTTTCAAGAGAGAGTATGAGCTTTCTTATACATTAAAGAATCTGGCGCGCGGGGAGCATGAGTTCTCCGATATCGTTCTGCGTACTGGTGACCTGCTTGGAATAGTAGAGAAGGAGCGGGTAGTGAAAGCGCAAGAGACAGTACTCGTTCTGCCTAGAACTGTCCAGCTTTCAATCCGCCAGTTTAAGAGCGAATATGAGTATGGGCAGCGTACCAATCTGTATAAGCACAGGCAAGAGACGTCGATGGTGTCAGGTATTCGGGATTATGAGCCTGGCGATCGCATGGTCACGATTGATTGGAAATCGAGTGCAAAGGGAGTGGGCCTCAAATCAAAGAATTTTGAGGAGAATCATAGCAGTGATAGTTTCCTGATGATCAATAGCATTAGTGAGTACCATGTATTCGAGGAGATGGTCACCTTTACAGCATCCTTGGCAGAGGCTGTGCTTGAGAAGGGAATGCGTGTTGGAATCTGGGCCAGGGGGGACCATGATCAATTGATTGAGGTGAAAGAGGGCAAAGTGCATCGTGAGCATATCTTGCATTTCCTGGCACGTCTGCAGGCATTGGAGATAGGGGAGTCTGCTTACGCTCCTCCGAACCGGTCGATTCCTGAGCATGCTTCATTAATCTTCATTACCTCAGAACTGAATATATCAATGGTGCAAGCCTATACACGTCTATCCGATAGGAAGCGCCCCTTGACTATTTTGTTCTTTCAGCAGGATGCGAAGAGGGGAATGGAGAAGTCTGAAGAGGATGCATATTATTATGCGGCGAATCATGGGGTAAATATATCTATCGTTCGCGACAAGAGTGAGTGGAATGTATGGAAGGAGCTGGGGAGACGATGATCAATCAAATGCATGCTGGTATACGCCTTCTTTTATTCTTCTTTACATTCCTGCTTTTCTTGGAATGGCTTAGGCCGGTTGAAGAGGTAACTGACACATCCAATATGGGTTATTTCATCGTCTATGCAGCCCTCCTCGTTGTACTTTATGCCTTTAAAGTATCATGGAAGTGGACTGTACCGGTCTCGTTCTTTTATATGAGCATTTGCTTATATATGCTCCATTACCGGGCTCTTACAATGATGGAGGATGAGAGCTGGCTTCGGCTGCTCTTTGTTGATCTGGCAGATGGAATCCGGGATTCATTCACAGCAGATTTGGATGGTCTGACACCTGGATTCCGAACGTTCCTTTTCCTTCTGATTATATGGATGCTCTGCTATCTCCTTCATTATTGGGTAATGGTAAAGCAGCGCCTCTTTTTGTTCCTGTTCCTGACCTTCTTGTACGTGACGGTGCTTGATACCTTCACACCCTATGATGGGGATGGGGCAATTGTTCGGCTTGTCATTTGTGGTTTTGCCGTGCTCGGTGCATTGGCGCTGATTCGTCTCTTTACCCAGCATGGCCTCCCTTATTCAATAAAGAAAATGGGTATCTGGGTTTCTGCGCTTGCGGGCATGATTACCTTAGGTGTATTGGTTGGCTTTGCAGCGCCGAAGCCGCAGGCTATTTGGCCGGACCCGGTTGCTTTCATTAAATCAACCTCAGAAAAGTATGGGTCTGACCGTAAGCGGATTGGGTATGGAGTGAATGATCAGAAGCTCGGCGGGGACTTCATTGGCGATAATTCAGTCGTGTTTACCGCAAAGTCGCCAGTTCGAACCAATTGGAAGGTTGAGCATAAGACCGTCTATACGGGTAAGGGCTGGTTAAGCAGCAGAAGTAATACTGCAGAGGCCATATATTATGATGATGAGAATATTGGTTTGTATGATTATATTGGAGAACTGGAGAATAACGAGTCAATAGCCGAACTTGATGTTGAAATTGACCATGGACATATTCCTTATCCAGATCCGATGTATATCCAAAGCATTTCCGTGAATGGAGATGAAGACCCGCAGGAATTACTCTATTCTGAGGGAACATCGCGCATAACGCCATATGAAGAGGAAGGTGTTGAGGGGGAGCGGATTGAAGAGATCAGTATTGCCTTCATGAGTCCGACCTTCTATTTGGATGCCTTGAGAGCGAATGGGAGGGAGGATTATGACGAGTCGTATTTAGGTGAATATACACAATTGCCTTCTTCGCTGCCGGAGAGAGTAAGGGATTTGGCTTTTGAGATTGTCTCTGAGAATGCAGAGTCAGATTCTGTTTATGACCAAGTCAAAGCAATTGAGGAATATTTACGGGGAGAGAAGTTTACGTACAGTCAGGCTGGAGTCGCTTATCCAGCTGAAGGTCAAGACTATGTTGACCAATTTCTGTTTGAGACAAATATCGGCTATTGTGATAATTTCTCAACTTCGATGGTTGTCCTGCTCCGTTCATTAGGAATTCCGACGCGCTGGGTAAAAGGGTATACAGCCGGGTTATCAACCTATGATAGTGCTGTGGGAGGCACAGTGTATGAAGTGACAAATAATAATGCTCATTCATGGCCGGAAGTCTTCTTCCCGAACACGGGCTGGGTGCCGTTTGAGCCGACGAAAGGCTTTAATCCGGAAGCGCGTTTCCTGGAGACATTTGAACAACAGGAACAAGAACAAAATGAGACAGAAGAAACAGAGCGGCAAGAAGAAGAGAGAACGACTGTCCCTGAGCGTTCGGATGAAGGCGGCAGCACAGACAAATCCTTTGACCTGGCTTCAATGGTTGATTTCTTGAAGGAATCGTGGAAAGCCGTTGCGGGCAGTGTGCTTGCATTAGGGATTTTGACTGCGATTATCTATCGCTTTAGGGGCAAATGGGTTCCGCGTCTTTGGGTATTCTATTATAAAAGGTCAAAATCAGACGAGAGATTCTCGAAAGCCTATCTGCGCTTGCTTGCTGAATTGGCCCGCTTCGGCATTAAGCGGCATGAGGGACAGACCTTGCGCGAGTATGCGCGATATGTGGACCAATTCTTTGGGACCGTTGAGATGAAGATACTGACAGCGGAATACGAGCGTATTCTTTATTCGGGGGCAGGTTCTATGGCAGAATGGCAGGAGTATGAAAAAACGTGGGAAAAGATGATTTTGAAAACAATTGCTTGACCTCTCTTTTCACTCACTGTTACAATTATGCGAGGTTAATATTACACAGCATCCAAACCCTTCATATAATTTCGGAAATAAGGTTCGAAAGTTCATACCAAATCACCGGATAAATGATTTGACTATGAGGGAAGAATATAAATGACTACTAGAATTCTGCAGGCGCATTATGGGGATTCTAGTTTTTCTTTATTCAACTTGCTCGGTCTAGAGCATGATTGAATGCGAGAGCGGCTTTGATGAGGATATATGGGAATTCGTTTCTGCACCGGCTAATGCCTGATGCTTTTGTTAGGACGAATGGGAGGATTAAGGGATGGATCATCCCCTTAGGATGATTAATTGCTTACATTAACCGATCTAAACTATCTAATGAGGTGAAAGCAATGGTAGAAACAACAGATCTTCCAATTCAGGAAATGGTTGTCGTCCTTGATTTTGGAAGCCAGTATAATCAGTTAATCACGCGGAGAATTCGTGAATTCGGTGTGTATAGTGAACTGCACCCGCACACTATCACCGTTGATGAGATCAAGAAATTGAATCCGAAAGGAATTATTTTCTCCGGAGGGCCAAACAGCGTTTATGATAAAACGGCTCTCTCTTGTGATGAACGCATCTTTGATTTGGGCATTCCAGTCATGGGTATTTGCTATGGCATGCAATTAATGACACAGCACTTCGGCGGGAAGGTAGAGCGTGCCAGCAAGCGTGAGTACGGCAAATCTGACATCCATGTCAACCATGAATCCGTCTTGTTCAAAGGTCTTCCAGAAGATCAAACAGTATGGATGAGCCATGGTGACCATGTTGTAACAGCACCAGAAGGATTCGCGGTCGATGCAACGAACCCATCATGTCCGATTGCGGCAATGAGCGATGACAGCCGCCAGCTATATGCGGTTCAATTCCATCCGGAAGTACGCCACTCTGAATACGGAAATGACTTGCTTAAAAACTTCGTATTTGGCGCATGTGGCTGTAAAGGCGACTGGTCTATGGCCAACTTCATCGAAATGGAAATGGAGAAAATCCGCCAAACGGTTGGGGACAAGCAAGTTCTTTGCGCACTCAGCGGCGGTGTAGATTCCTCCGTTGTAGCTGTATTGATCCATAAAGCCATCGGTGACCAATTGACATGTATCTTCGTTGATCATGGTCTTCTACGTAAAGGCGAAGCAGAAGGCGTTATGAAAACCTTCAGCGAAGGCTTTAACATGAACGTTATCAAAGTAGACGCGAAAGAACGCTTCATGTCTAAGCTTGCTGGTGTCAGCGACCCAGAACAAAAACGTAAAATCATCGGTAACGAATTCATCTATGTATTCGATGATGAAGCAACTAAATTAGAAGGTATTGATTACTTAGCGCAAGGTACACTCTATACAGATATCATTGAGAGTGGTACAGCAACTGCGCAAACAATCAAATCCCACCACAATGTCGGCGGGCTTCCTGAAGACATGCAATTCCAATTGATCGAACCATTGAACACACTCTTCAAAGACGAGGTTCGTGCACTAGGAACAGAAATGGGCATTCCAGATGAAATCGTTTGGAGACAGCCGTTCCCAGGCCCAGGTCTTGGAATCCGCGTTCTTGGCGAAGTAACAGAAGAAAAGCTTGAAATCGTCAGAGAATCTGATGCCATCCTTCGCGAAGAAATCCGCCTTGCTGGACTTGACCGCGACATTTGGCAATACTTCACCGTGCTTCCTGACATCCGCAGCGTCGGCGTCATGGGCGATGCACGCACATATGATTACACAATCGGAATTCGTGCCGTCACTTCCATCGATGGAATGACATCTGACTGGGCACGTATCCCATGGGACGTGCTTGAGAAAATCTCTACACGTATCGTAAACGAAGTCGACCACATCAACCGCGTGGTGTATGATATTACATCTAAGCCGCCTGCGACGATTGA
>NZ_JBJEFJ010000169.1:0-6295 GCF_051873915.1 Pradoshia sp. | reverse complement strand
TCAATAGCAAATACAGCCACTTCCTATCTGGAGGTGGCTGTATTTTCATAGTAGATAAAATAAAGCGATAGCAACAATCCTTGCAAAACAGCCTAATTTAATGAAAAAACGGACAGGGGAATGAATGAGCAATAGAGAAATAGTATTTAAGAAAAGAGGACTGAGCTTTTTGGCATTCTGCTCAGTTCAAAAAGGAGGAGCCGCCTTTGTTTCCACTGCTAGAAACGGAGAGATTGATCTTAAGAGAAATAACACAGGAGGATGTGGGGGAGGTATTTGCCTGCTTTTCCAATGAACAGGTAATCCGCTATTATGGTCAGGAAAAAATGAAGAGCGTGGCAGAAGCTTCAGCCATAATCGATTTCTTTGCTCAGAGCTTTCAGGAGGTAAGAGGGATACGATGGGGAATGGAGAGAAAGGGTACGAAAGGAATCATTGGGTCCATTGGGTGGAATGCCTTCGTGCCAAAGCATAGGAGAGCTGAAATTGGTTATGAGGTTCATCCTGACTTTTGGAGGAACGGGTATGCCGAGGAGGCTGTTTCTGCAGTGTTATCCTATGGGTTTGGCCAATTAGAGCTGAATCGAGCGGGTGCAATTGTTTTTATAGAGAATGAGGCATCGAGCCGGTTATTGAAGAAGCATGGTTTTCTAGAGGAGGGTATTCTTAGGCGGTATTTGCAGCAAAATGGCATGGCTAAGGATGTCATCATGTATTCATTGCTCAAAGAGGATTACTTAAGACAAAGGAAGGAATGAAAAAAGAGGGCGCCCTTAAGGGAGCCCTCTATAAGAAGCATTAGGAAACCTTTACTTCCTGCTGCAGTTTATGTGCAAATTTCCGTTCCCATGGACGGGAGAGCCATCTTTTAACGGCAAAGATGGCCCTGAACCATTCATCGACCCCTTGGGCAATCCAAATACCGAGCAAGCCCAAGCCAAATGTGACGCCTAATACATACCCGAAGCCAACCGTGAAGAGCCACATGGAAAAGATCCCAATAATGACAGGGAACCTGACATCGCCGGCAGATTTCAGGGAACTCATTAAGACAATATTAACCGCTCTTCCTGGCTCTACGAAAGCAATGGCCCATAAGACAGGAATGGCAATGGCCAGAATCGTGCCATCTGAGCTGAACAGTTGTATGACTGGATCTCCAATCAAGGCAAAGGACAATGAGACAGCCGTTGAGGCAAATACGGCAATCCTGACCGTTTTAAGGCCGCGCTTCAATGCCATGCTGAAATGACCTGCACCAATGTAGCGGGCGACCAGGAGCTGGGTTCCTTCGCCTACTGCTACACTAAATAAGTAACAGAGCATGGTAATATTGGTTAAATAAACTCTCGCTGCCAATGAAGCATCTCCAAAGGTGGCAACAATGCCGGTCACCATTAGCTGGGAGAAATGATAGGATAGGTTCTCTCCAGCAGATGGGATGCCAATTTCGAATAATTGTTTCATATCCAATCTGTCAATATGAATAAGGTCGGCCCACTTAAATCTCAAGGCAAGCTCCTTGGCAACAATGTAAAAGAGAGCGGCAACTGCGATTGCCCTGGCAATGACAATCGTCCATGAAACGCCGACAACTCCTGTAACAGGCAGGTTGAAGATCCCAAATATGCTAATACAATAGCCGATTGTGCTGATTAGATTCATCAGCAGGGAGACATACATCGGCTCCTTCGTACGGCCATGGCTGCGAAGGATGGCGCCTAGGACAAGCGATAAGCTTTCTAAGAATAGGGAAAGCCCGACAATTCTTAGAAACAGGGAGGCATAAGTGAAGACCTGGTCACTGACATCAAACAATGTCAGAAGATAATCCCCAAACACGAGCATAAGGATAGATAGAATAAGACCAAACCAGAAGTTTAGACTAAGAGCGGAACGGGCTAACTGGCGGGCTTGTTTGTATTCGCCCGCGCCAATTCTATGCCCGATTAAGATCATCGCTCCAATGGCGGTCACGTTAAAGACAAGGATAAAAATATTCATAAGCTGGTTGGCTACGCCAACACCAGCAGCCGCCAAATCAGAATAATGTCCCAGCATGAGCGTAGCGAGAAGCCCCATGCCCATATGTAAGGATAGTTCAATGAACAGCGGCCATGATATGGAATAAAGTGATTGCTCACGTAGTTTATTTGTATGCAATGTTGTTATTCTCCTCTAATGTAATAAGTCCTAAAGAACTATTCTAGCTTGAAACTTCATCCTTGAGAAGAAAAAAATTCTGGTTATCACATGAGAAAGATAGCTTATCTTCTGAAATGGTTTATCAAAAGAAAAAATGATCATCTCATGGTCTCTTTTACTATTTTAATGATTTAAAGCGGAAATGGGTGGAAATGTATGCGTGCAGTATTATTAGGGATCTGTTCAGCTTTGTTTTTTGCTTTTACCTTTGTGCTGAATCGCTCGATGGAATTAGGGGGAGGCAGCTGGTTATGGAGCGCATCCTTACGCTTTTTCTTCATGCTCCCTTTTCTGTTCATCATTGTTGGCTATAAAAAGGAGCTGAAGAACTTATTCTGTATGATGAAGGAAAATCCAAAAGAATGGTTAATTTGGAGTTTTGTAGGATTTGGTTTGTTTTATGCCCCCTTATGCTTTGCTTCTGCATACTCTCCAGGCTGGCTTATTGCAGGATCCTGGCAAATGACCATCATTGCAGGGACATTACTGGCTCCCTTATTCATCCTAAATCAAAATGGGCCTATTCAGAAGAGGGCAGGAATACCTCTTAGAGAATTAGGCTTCTCACTCATTATATTAGTAGGTGTATTTATTATGCAGGCAGATGCGATGAGCGGGCTTCCTATGAAGGATTTTTTGCTTGGTTTTCTGCCGATATTGATTGCAGCTTTCGCTTATCCGCTTGGAAACCGTAAGATGATGGAGCTGACCAATGGACGCTTGACGGCCTTTCAGCGTGTGTTAGGCATGACCATTGCGAGCTTGCCGCTTTGGATTATCCTTGCTGGTGCCGCTCTTGTGACCGATGGCATGCCAAGTGGAATGCAGACCTTGCAATCGCTTGTTGTAGCACTTGCTTCCGGCATTATTGCGACTGTCTTGTTCTTTAAAGCGACGGATTTGGTCCGTCATGATATGAAGAAGCTTGCAGCAGTGGAGGCAACGCAATCGATGGAGCTTATTTTTGCTCTAGCAGGTGAAATTCTTTTCCTGTCTGCTGCCTTCCCGTCTGCGATCTCGCTCGCCGGCATCGTTATAGTCATGGCTGGAATGGCTCTCCACAGCTATGGAACTGCGCTGGCAGTGAAGAAGGATAGTAAAAAAATGGCTGAAACTGATTGCTAAATACCTAGGTATAAAAACGGAAATGCAAACCCCATTCTTCTCGCAAAGAATGGGGTTTTATGTATAAATATAAGGTTTCTCATCAATTCTTGTATATTGAAAAAACATCTAATGCTATATTGTATGAAATCAAGCGAAAATTTACCTAAAATTTCAGACAATTGCTTGCCTATTGATAAAAAAACATTGTATTATGGGGAAAGAAGTTTCTGAAGGTGAATGAATTGCCATTCATCTAGTCGTTTTTTGTATTTTGTTAGGCTCTTCCACTTATTCACAACGATTGACTGCATTGCTCCATGCTCATGTTTGCTTCGAAGAATGACTCCAAATACGAAAACCGCCGTTCATTCATTAGTAAATACGATAAGGTCAAGGTCGGAAGGAGTACTTAGAAAGAATGAACTATGCTATTTTTCAAAATTACGAGGAATTGTCTTATTCAGCCGCTGAAATAATTGTTCAAGAAATCCACGAAAAACCGGACTTGTTTATCTGCCTTCCAATGGGTCATACACATAGAAGATTGCTGGAGATTCTGGTGGATTATTATCGGGAAGGAAAGGTAGATTTCTCCCGCTGTCGTTTTGTCGGGTTATTTGAATGGGTTGGCGCATCACCATATAAATACGGAAGCAGCCGTCATTTCTTATATAACTCGTTCTTTTCAAAGGTGCATGTACCCAAGAATCAGGTCTATTTATTTGATGGAAAGGCAGCCAATTCATACGATGAATGCATGAAGATGGATCAATTCATTTTCAAGGAAGGCGGAATTGATTTAGTCGTGCTTGGGATTGGGACAAACGGACATATTGGCTTTAATGAACCGGGGAGTTCTTTTGCTGCGTATTCGCATATTTCGCACATAGGACAGAACGCAAAAATATTTGGGCAAACGGTTGTCCGAGAGGGTGGTTCTCTGACGAAAGCGTATACATTGGGGATTAAGCACATATTAGGGGCTGGAGAAATTATTGTTCTGGCAAATGGATTTGATAAAGCAAAGATTATCCGGCGTACCTTAAATGAAAAATTTGATCCGAACACACCATCAAATGCCTTAAAGCTGCATCGTAATACAACATTTTTGTTAGACCGCGAGGCTGGCAGCCTGCTGCGGATATTTTAAGATTATGCGGAGGAAATGATGAGGAGATATGAAGTCATCCTGTTCGATTTAGATGGAACACTCACAAACCCCTTTATCGGAATCAGTCAGTCTGTCCAATATGCCTTGAAGAAAATGGGGATGGATGTACCTCATACTGATGAGCTGCATTCTTTTGTCGGGCCTCCTATCCAGGAATCCTTCGTTCAAAAATGTCATATGACAGAGCCTGAGGTTAAAATGGCTATTTCTTATTATCGTGAGCGGTACACTGATAAGGGGATTTTTGAGAATGAAATCTATCCGGGAATAGAGCAGCTGTTAGGTCTGTTGAAGGATGAAGGGTACCACCTCATTATCGCAACCTCTAAGCCGACGGTCTTTGCTGAACGAATTGCCGCCCATTTTGGTCTTGATCAGTATTTTGACCATATTATAGGAAGCTTCCTTGATGGTAACCGTTCGAATAAAGAAGCGATTATCAATCATATCATCGCTCTTTATCCAGAGTATAGGCCAGCTGATTTCTTAATGGTAGGAGACCGTATGCATGATATCATCGGTGCTCATAAGGCTGGAATTGATTCCATCGGAGTCTTATATGGCTATGGGTCAGAGAGTGAGCTTAGGCAGTCAAAGCCCTTATTCCTGGCTGAATCAATAGGTGAACTAGTCAGCATATTTGAAGCCTTTAAAAGGGTGAATACTTAATTGGAGCCTATATTTTCTTCTATTTAAACAAAAATCAGTGCTTATGTATCTGTTGGATTAAGGTGGAAATTGTTAAAATATGGGTATCTCCATTGCTTTACCATGTTAATTCCAATAGGAGGGAAGAAAATGAAGCGAGGAGTACGTGTTATACCTTACCAGGTTGACAATGAAATGGAAGCTGTCAACGAATTGCCGAAGGGAATTGAAATCATTAAGGCGCCGGAACTCTGGAACGAGACAAAGGGAGCCGGAATTACAGTAGCTATCCTGGACACAGGAGTGGACACCGATCATCCGGATTTGCAGGGCAGAATTGTCGGAGGAAGAAATTTCACGACAGATGATCAATCGGATCCCACTAACTTCGAGGACTATAATGGTCACGGTACCCATGTAGCAGGGACGATTGCGGCTACCAATGATGAGAAGGGTGTTGTCGGGGTGGCGCCTGAAGTCTCTTTGCTTATTGTCAAGGTACTTGATAAGAATGGTTCCGGGCAATATAAGTGGATTATCGATGGAATCAACTATGCAGTCGCTCAGAAGGTCGATATCATTTCGATGTCACTTGGAGGTCCTGAAGATGTTCTTGAATTGCATCAGGCTATTCAAAATGCGGTAATGAACAATGTCTTGGTCATTTGTGCGGCCGGAAATGAAGGAGATGGAGACGACACCACGGAAGAATTAAGCTATCCTGGCTGTTACAATGAAGTCATCGGTGTCGGTGCCGTAGACTTAGACCGGAATTCCTCTCCCTTTACGAATTCCAATACTGAGGTGGATCTTGTCGCACCTGGTGAAAAGATTCTCTCCACCTACTTGAATGGAAAATATGCTACCTTGTCTGGCACGTCAATGGCTACTCCTCATGTGTCAGGTGCAATGGCATTAATTAAGGTCATTGCTAACAAGTACTTTGAACGTAAACTCACCGAGCCTGAGCTTTATGCCCAGCTGATTAAACGGACAATCCCGTTAGGCAACTCTCCTAAGCTTGAAGGAAATGGACTGCTGTATTTAACGGTTCCTAAAC
The DNA here is from genome assembly GCF_051873915.1 of Pradoshia sp. Taxonomy (NCBI): domain Bacteria; kingdom Bacillati; phylum Bacillota; class Bacilli; order Caryophanales; family Bacillaceae; genus Pradoshia; species Pradoshia sp. The sequence goes on along the minus strand of NZ_JBJEFJ010000169.1, from coordinate 104 downwards.
TTCTCGCAGAACTTGCCAAAGAAAAATCAATTCAAAAAATGATACAATCATAGATTCTTATTGAGACCGAACTGAAGACAAGCCCATTGTCTTCAGTTTTTTTA
>NZ_JBJEFJ010000168.1:0-31148 GCF_051873915.1 Pradoshia sp. | reverse complement strand
TAACCGATTCGGCTCTTTCATCAGGAGTACCTTCAGTATCCTATTTGTATGCTTTCGGGTGTACGGTTGCCTTCGCCGGCTGGCCTTTTTTCTCATTCATTTTCTTGGCCCTCTTTATAATGTCGTTGTCGGCTCCTGCTTCGATGTCCTGGTTATTGATCCCGTTGCGTGTTTTTTGCTCAGGGTTATGCTGTTTAGATCGTTTCTTCATAAATGGAGAGCCTCCTTATCGTCTTCTTACAACCATCGCATGCTGAAGATCCTGAACACGGACTTTCATCCGATCAAGCTCATCTCGCTGCTGGTCATTGGCACTGTTTTTCATGACGGTAAGCTCATTATATGAATCCTCAAGCCTCATAAGGGCTTCGGTATAGCCCTCTGTGTTGTAATGCTCCTGTTTGGCCGATTCCTCATATTGCTGCTGTGCGTATTCAAGGGTATTCTCACAACGTCCTAAACATTCATCCATGGATTTATGCGTAGCCATCTCGCCACTCCTTTTTGGTTGGGATTGGTTAAGAAGTACACCCGAATCTTATTATGTCCGGCTGACCGCGGTTACATGAACAAATTCATTTGGAAAGTATAAATGCCCGTGTTAAAATGTAGGTTATGTGAAAAAACAATTAGGAGGGTTTTACAGATATGAAACAGGCTAACCCTTTTCCATATGCTAGTGACGATAAACGTTATCATACATGGAATTACCATTTACGCAACCAATTCGGCCATAAGGTCTTCAAGATAGCATTAGACGGCGGCTTTGATTGCCCAAACCGTGACGGCACAGTCGCTTTTGGCGGCTGCACCTTCTGCAGTGCAGCAGGCTCAGGCGACTTCGCCGGAAACCGGGCGGAGGATTTGAAGAAGCAATTCGCCGACATCAAGGGGAAGATGCATCAGAAATGGAAGGACGGCAAATATATGGCTTACTTCCAAGCTTATACGAATACACATGCACCAGTTGATGTCTTGCGCGAGAAATTCGAGACGGTGATGAATGAGGAAGGCGTCGTTGGGTTGTCCATTGCGACAAGACCTGACTGCCTGCCGGATGATGTTGTTGAATATTTAGCGGAGCTGAATGAGCGCACATATCTTTGGCTTGAGCTTGGACTCCAAACCGTCCATGAGAAAACAGCGAACATCATTAACCGCGCCCATGACTATCCAACCTATGTCGAGGGAGTCAACAAGCTCCGCAAGCACGGCATTCGCGTCTGCAGCCATATCATCAACGGACTGCCTCTTGAGACACCGGAAATGATGATGGAAACCGCTCGTGAGGTCGCGAAGCTTGATGTGCAAGGAATTAAGATTCACCTCTTGCATTTATTAAAAGGAACACCAATGGTGAAACAATACGAGAAAGGCATGCTTCAATTCCTTTCATTTGAGGAATATGTGAGCCTTGTCTGCGATCAGCTCGAAATTCTGCCTCCAGAGATGATTATTCACCGCATTACCGGCGACGGGCCAATTGATTTAATGGTCGGTCCGATGTGGAGCGTGAATAAATGGGAGGTCTTGAATGCAATCGATGCGGAATTGAAACGCCGTAACAGCTACCAAGGCAAGTTCTTTGTTCGTGATGGGGGATTGGCGACACATGAAGCTTGACCGAATCCTTCCATATGCCCGCCACCTACTGGAAAAAGCAGCTGGTCCTGGAGATGTCGTCGTTGACGGCACTATGGGAAACGGTCATGACACGGTCTTTCTCTCCCAGCTTGTCGGTGAGAATGGTCATGTATATAGCTTTGACATCCAGGAATCTGCCTTAGAGCAGACAAGAGGCCGGCTTGAAGAGAAACAGCTGACCAAAAATGTAACCTTGATCCATGCAGGTCATGAACAGGTTAAGGCATTCATTCCTGCTGGAACAGAAATAGCCGGAGCTATCTTCAATCTCGGCTATCTACCTGGCGGTGACAAAGAAATCATCACGACTGCTCCGACTACCATCTCAAGTGTCGAGCAGCTGCTTGAGATGATGAAGCCTGAAGGGATCATCGTCCTAGTCATTTATCATGGGCATCCAGGCGGGGATATAGAACGTGATGAGATTCTTCGATTTGCCCGCAGCCTTCCCCAGGACACAGCCCATGTTCTGGAATATAAATTCATAAATCAAAGGAATAATCCGCCTTTCATCGTCGCAATTGAGAAAAGGTAAGTGACTGGGACAAAATGTTTCCAGTAACTAAATAGCCGAACAATTATAAAGTGCCATTTTAAGCACGATTAATAATCGTTCGGCTTTTTCTATTTCGTTTCGTAAACATTTAATGTATCATTCGTTTTTATGTCCCAGCCATTTTATGCTTTCACATATCCAGGGATGAAAGAGATTTGCGGCTTTCCCGTTACCGGGTGAAGCGAGCTGATCAGCTCTACCCCATATACCGATTTCAGCAATGGTTCATCTAAGAGAAGGCCTGCCTCCCCCTCCGCTACCTTTTGACCGCCCTTCAGTAAAGCAAGCCGATCTGCGTATAGCGAAGCAAGGTTCAAATCATGCAGGATGGCCACAATCGTTAATCCATTCTTAAGCTGCAGCTCCTTCAATAAATCCAGCAGCTCAATCGAATGCTTAATATCAAGATGATTGGTCGGTTCATCCAAAAACAGCAGCTTAGGTGATTGAGCCAATGCCTTTGCAAGCAATACACGCTGCTTTTCCCCTCCGCTTAAATCTTGAAAATATTTATGCTTAAAGGCAAGGCAATTCGTTTTCTCAAGGCATTCTTCCACAATGATATGGTCTTCTTTCTTGTATGTATTAAATAGGCCCCTGCCTTGATACGGATACCGCCCAAGCAGAACAATCTGCTCAACCGTGAAATCCAAACTCACAGTATGCTCCTGACTCAAGACAGCCGTCACCCGAGCCAGCTCCTCAGTGCTATAGTCACGCGCCTTTTTCCCGGCAATCTCAACCTTTCCGCTCACACTAAGATGCCTCGGGTCCAAAATCGCTTTAATGAAGGTGGTTTTTCCACTCCCATTCGGACCTAATAAAGCATAGAATTCACCCTTTTTCACTTGCATAGAAACATCGTTAAGAACCATCTGTTCTTTCCGGTACCCTGCACTTACGCTACATACTTTTAACATGCCATTTTCCTTCTTTTTATTCGTTCTCTTATGAGTAAATAAGTAAACACAGGCGCCCCTATCAAGGCGGTAATCACGCCAATTGGCAATTCCTGCGGGCTGACGATGGTTCTTGCCACCATGTCGGCAAGAACCAAATATCCTCCGCCAATCATCATTGACAGCGGAATGAGGTGTTTATGGTCAGCCCCCGTAACTAAACGGACAAGATGCGGGATGACTAAGCCGACAAAGCCAATCGCACCAGATACTGATACGGCCGCTCCTGTCAGGAGTCCAGCGCTGATCAGGAGAGTCAGCTTTTTCCTTCTCACATTCATCCCTCCATATTGAGCTGCTTCATCACCAAGTGCGAGTGCATTCAACTCCCTGTAATGGAACAAAATCACGGCTGAACCAACTGCAAAGAATGGAAAGAATAGACCAATATGCCCCCAGTTTTTTAAAGCCACACTGCCCATCAGCCAATTCAAGACCTCTCGCATTTGGTCTCCCGATGATAGAGCAATAATGAGCGATATGACCGAGCCAATGAAGGAGTTCAAGATAATGCCTGATAAAATGATTGTTTCATTCGCATATGTCCTGCTCGCCGCTTTCGTGATTCCAAAGACCAGAAACAAAGAGGCGAAACTGAATATAATTGCCACTAGCGGCAATGTATAGGATCCAAGGAAAGCAATTTCTACCTGAAAGAACAAGACAATCACCGCTCCAACCGAGGCCCCTGATGAAACACCAATGGTATAAGGATCAGCCAGCGGGTTTTGCAAAAGTCCTTGGAATGCCGCACCTGCCAGGGCAAGGGCACTACCGACCAATAACGCCAGCAAAATGCGAGGCAAGCGAATATTCCAAATAATCATCTCGATATTTTTCTGACCATCAAAGAATCCTTCATACCCTGTTATATTTTTGAGGAGAATGCCGACAATCTCCCCTACAGACAATTCAGCACTTCCACTCAGAAGACCCCAAATGACCGCGGCCGCCATGAACAAAATGCTGCCCGCGTAAAGGGCAGTCATCTGCACTCCTCCATGTTTTCCTTCTCTACTGCTCATCTTTTCCACTCCATCATTTCCTTGGTGTAAGTTAATTGCCAGACAATAAAAAAACCTCAGCCCAAAGGATGAGCTAAGGATTCACGCATGTGCTCTTGTGAATGCTTTAAGCCTACTTTTCCCTCCGAAAAATAAGTGCTAAAACCATGAAAAGCAGGTCTCCTGGCTTATGGCGGCATTACTCGCCAATTACAGTAGCGGGGGCTGCACCGGAGTCTCACCGGTTTCCCTATTCTCCCTTGAAAAGGGCACTTTTATGGAATAATCAGCTATTTTATTCTTTCTTCATTTTACTGGAACATAGGACAATACGCAATTCTTAATCAGGAAAGTTCAACCCTATCTCTTTTGCAATCAATTCAAAGGATTTTTTCTTTGCCTCGAAGGAATGTGTAATCGTGGTCAACATAATTTCATTGACGTGAAAACGCTCACTAAGCTCGGCCAGATGCCTGCCGATTGTCTGAGGAGAGCCAATAATCATACGGCGCCGATTATACATAATCCGTTCCCGTTCATAGATGGAAAAGCTCTGATCTAGAATCTCATCCGGATGAGGCGTCCCTTCCCTCATAATCCCCTGAGCCAGCCAAAGCATGGATAGATCAAGCGAGCCAGCCAAATACTCGGCCTCCTCGTCCGTTTGAGCACATACGGCAAAAACCGTGACCATGCCTTCTGGACGTGACAGTGTTTCAGATGCTTGGAATTGATTCAAATAATGCTGCATATTCTCTTCCGCAAATTCGCTGTTAATAAATAACGCAAAATTATACGGAAGACCTTTATAGGCAGCAAGAGCAGCGCTTGATGAACTGGAGCCCAGCATCCAAAGCTCTGGATGCTCCCCAATGACAGGGGTAGCCGTCAATCCATAATACGGATGAGAATCCGGGAGACGGTCATGCAAATACCAGTATAGTTCATCCACTTGATCGGGAAAACGATCCTTGCTCGGAATTGGACGTCCATCCTGCAAAGCCCTCGTCGCCCTCGGCATGCCGCCGGGCGCTCGTCCCACACCAAGGTCTATTCGCCCAGGCGCAAGCCCAGACAGCACTCGGAAATTCTCTGCAACCTTATAAGCGCTGTAATGCGGTAGCATTACACCGCCAGTTCCAACTCGAATACGCTTTGTCTGTGCAGCTATCCATGCAGCTAAGATCTCAGGAGAGGAGCCTGCAAGCCCCAGGCTGTCATGGTGCTCCGAAACCCAAAAGCGGGAATAGCCTAATTCATCAGCAAGTCTTGCCAGCTCTACTGTATTGCTTAATGCCTTTTCTGTCGGTTCTCCAGCTGCCCGTGGTGATTGATCCAAAACACTGAGCTTTAACATCGGTATAGATAGCCTCCCTTAAGGATTGTTCTTCACCCTGTTCACTTCGACACTTTTCTCATGGCATAGTACATTTTACAATTCCAATAAAAGAAATAGGAGCGAAATCCCCCTTGTTTTAATAATTTATGAACATGTGCTTTGACATCCTTCTGCTTGGCCACTTTGCCATCAGCAAGATAAATGCCCACCAATCCTTGATTCACCATCTTATGAAAATGTTCATCCGGAATCTTTTCGATGTCCCGATTGGCCTGTTCTAAAAAGAAGCATAAACGTTCTATCATCTTCTGCTCAGATTCATAATAAAAACAGAAGTTCAAATCATTACCGACCCGGTCTTCTTCTTGGTCAATGAAATAATCGAGCATGATATGAAGTCCTTGTACATAGGGAAAATAAGCATTCCTGACATTCTTCGCGAGACCATCTCGAAATGATGCGCGCGCCCCATAGGAGACAAGGCAGAAAATTCCGAGCGTTGAGCCGGCACAAGCGCTGAATTCATACCAGGTCATCCCTTCAGGCAAATGATGTTTGTTGTCTTCGAACCAGGCTTGTAGTCTTTGTACCCTTTCTTCCCATATAACATGCTTATGTACTTGCAAATCACAATAATACCCGCAAAGTTCGAATAAATACGGCTGAATCTCCTTATAATACGGCAAGGTTTGCATAACCTCCTGGCATGTCTTTACCAGATCGGATAAATATCCGCCGTCATTTTGATCCTCTCGCCGCTCATAATAATTCTTAAGCTCCGCTGTTGGGTTGAGCGCATGCTGCATGGATTCGTGCAACAGAGAAAAATCCTCCGGGTCTAATGAGGTACTGCGGTCACATAAATTATCAAGATAATCACTGATTGTCTGGTAAGCAACAATAAATCGAATTACCTGAGCCCTGTCTTCCCCAGCAATTAAAGCGAGTATTGACCCGCCTTCACAATGAAAGGTCTTATGGGCAATACTCGCCGTCGCCTGGATGCGGAGCTCCTCATTAGGAATTGACTTCGCTCTTTCTTCCCAATAGTCCAATTCACGGTGAACGATTGGAAAGATATCTTTAAAAACCAATTTCGCTAAACCGAATTCAGTTGCAGGCAGCCTCAACATTCTCCATCTCCTTAAATGATATACCCAATATTACGGAGGCGGGCTTCCACAAAGCTCTTGGCGTATTGGAATACGTCCTCCCGCTCTGGTTCATTAAATATCTCATGGTACAGCTTTGGCCACTCTTTATAATGCTTCTCAGAGGCAGGGAAATAATTGAACCATTCCCTTACCATATTGCGGTCAACAATTTTGTCATCTCCCGCCTGCATGACCAGTAATGGAATATCCGGAAAATCCTCATCAAAATCAAAGGCATCCTTCATCGCCTTTACCAGTTCACGATACCATCTAATGGACACACTCGTCACATAAAGAGAATCATTTAAGTCAAACTCAATGACTTCCTTATTGCGCGTAGCCATGTCAATGGTAATCCCCGTACCTCTCCGATAAGATGGATACACAAGATTCATGACATGGGAAATGGTATCCAGCATCTTAGGCGGATTAATCAATGTTCCGAAGCAAGGGGATGACAGGATAACGCCTGCAAGATTAAATTCTCTCGATTGAAGCATTTTAATCACAACCAAACCACCCATGCTGTGGCCAAGCATAAAGACAGGCAGTCCGAATGTATAGGCTTCATTCACCCACGTCTCTACGGTATCGATATATTCTTCAAACGAATTAATATGGCCGCGGTTTGCTCTTGAAGTCATCCCTTGTCCAGGCAGGTCTCCATTTATAACATGGTATCCAGCTGACAGCCACTTTTGGACAAGCCAAGTGTATCTTCCGGAATGCTCCATTGCCCCATGGACAATGACAATTACCCCGTTAGCCTTCCCCTCGGTTTCCCATTTTTTCATAGATGCACTCCTCCAGTTTGATTATACGTAAATATATTTACACATCATTTTTTTATATGTACACTTTCATTAACTATCTATTTTACAATAGAATACGGAGGTTATGAAATGAAATTATATCAATATAAAGATAAAATCCCTTCCTTACATAAATCAGCCTATATAGCTGACTATGCTGTCATAACCGGTGACGTTACGATTGGCAAGAACTCAAGCATTTGGTTTAATACGGTTATTCGAGGCGATGTCGCCCCCGTAATCATCGGCGACAATGTCAATGTTCAGGACAATTCTGTCCTGCATCAAAGCCCTAATAATCCGTTGATTCTTGAGGATGATGTCACAGTCGGACATCAGTGCATCCTTCATAGCTGCCATGTAAAGAAGAAAGCCTTAATAGGAATGGGCTCCATCATTCTCGATGGCGCTGAAATTGGCGAAGGTGCTTTCATCGGTGCCGGCAGTCTTGTCCCGCAGGGCAAGAAAATCCCGCCAAATACCCTTGCGTTCGGCCGCCCAGCTAAAATAATCCGCCCGTTAACAGACGAGGACATAAAGGATATGGACCGAATCTATCGAGAGTATGCTGAGAAAGGCCGTTATTATGCCAGTATACAACCAATCCAACCAAATCAATAAACCAATATAGAATGGGATACATCTTATTGTATACCCATTTTTTATGTTCATTATCATATTAGGGTGTTCCAATTTGTCCTGCCAGAGGAACATGACAACCTCATTTCTCTACATCTATTTAATGACCAGCCTGAATAGTTCATATGTTTGTTCTTGTATGTATGGAAAGATAATTACTTAGTACCTATCAATTATTTTACTGTATAAGAATCATTTTGGTTTCATTTTCCATTAAATATTTTTTTGAAAACGGTATCATCCATTCATAAAGAATAGGCATCCGCAACGGAAGCGGATGCCCCAGGATTATTACATCCCTATTAATGTGTCGTTACTAAATCTTCAGTCATTGTTTGAAAAGAGTACTTTTTTTCGATAAAGATTCCATACCAGATCATGAACACAAGTACTGTCCAAATCTTGCGGCTATTATCGGCCTTTCCTTTTACATGGTCATCAAGCAAACGGAGAATGACATCCTTATGGAATAAATGGTCCGTGTCACTTTCCAGAATAATGTTCACAGCCCAATCATACATCTCATCCTTCAGCCAATGACGAATTGGAACAGGGAAACCTAGTTTCTTTCTTGTGAGGACATGGTCAGGAACAATTCCTTCCACGGCTTTGCGCAGAATGTACTTAGTTGTGCCATGACTTGTCTTCATATCAGATGGAATCTTAGATGCCACCTCAAATACTTCCTTATCAAGGAATGGTACACGCAGCTCAAGAGAATGTGCCATCGTCATCCGATCAGCCTTTAACAAAATGTCCCCTCTGAGCCATGTATGAATATCAATGTATTGCATCTTGCTGACATCCTCATACCCTGCTGCGTCACGATAGAATGGTGCAGTAATGGTCTTATAATCCAACCCGCCATGGTATGGTTTGTACAGCTCTTTCTTTTCATCCTCCACGAACATTTTCGCATTGCCGATATAGCGTTCTTCCATTGGTGTACAGCCACGTTCAATGAAGCTCTTTCCTTTAACCCCTTCAGGAAGAATAGCCGCAATTCGTTTTAAGGAACGGGTTAAGACTGCAGGCATTTTCGTGAATACCTCAAGAGATTGCGGTTCGCGGTAAATATTATAACCGCCAAATAATTCATCCGCTCCTTCCCCAGACAGCACGACCTTCACATGCTTTCTCGCTTCCCTTGAAACGAAATAAAGTGGTACACATGCCGGGTCAGCAAGCGGATCATCAGCATGCCACATAATCTTCGGCAGTTCCTGCATATATTCCTCCGGCGAAATGATGTAGCTAATGTTTTCTACGCCCAATTTATCGGCTGTTTCTTTTGCCACATCGATCTCACTGAATCCTTCATGCTCAAAGCCGACAGAGAACGTCTTAATATTTGGATGGAATTTCTTTGCGATAGAAGCAATTATAGAAGAATCAATTCCTCCGGAAAGGAATGAACCGACAGGCACATCTGAGCGCATATGCTTCTGTACACTGTCAATCATTACTTCACGAATCTCCTCTGTCCAATCCTGCTCTGACTTCAGAACTGGTGAAAAGGACGCCTTCCAATATTGACCGATTTCAATTGGTCCCCCGATTGATTTCTTTAGATAATGTCCTGGGAGCAGCTTCTTGATGCCATCTGTCATTGTTTCCGGCTCAGGCACGAATTGATAAGTTAAATAATGCTGCAATGCATCCAAATTAACCTCTTCATCACCAGAAGCCAATACGATGCTCTTCTTCTCAGAGGCAAAGAATAATCTGTCTTCTTCCTCTTTATAGAAGAACGGCTTGATTCCAAACGGATCGCGTGCTGCAAAGATGGATTTCTCCTTTTTGTCCCAAATGACGAACCCGAACATCCCGCGCAGCTTCTTAACAGCCGCTTCTCCATAATACGCATATGCACCAAGGATAGCCTCCGTATCAGAATTCGTCTTGAATTCCAACCCTTTAAGGGAAAGCTCCTCTCTTAGCTCCAAATAGTTATAAATTTCACCATTGAAAACGATCCAATACCGTTCATTCTCAAAAGAAAGTGGCTGGTGACCGCTTTCCAGGTCAATAATACTTAAACGGCGAAAGCCTAATTGAATATATTCATCAACATAAAAACCTTCATCATCTGGTCCTCTATGGTAAATAAGATTGTTCATTTCCTTTAAACAATCAGATACGAGAGCATCTTGACATTTATCTAGAACACACCCAACAAAACCGCACATTACGAAAAAAACCTCGCTTTATAATAAATATTTTTTATAATTGCACCAATCTATACTATCAGACTTTTTGCGCAAAATATGTCGAATCCTACGAATTATTTACCGGTATTTTTAGAAAAATATGTAACATTAGTATGTCATTTGTCGCATAAAGACTATTAAAAAAACCTTAGGGCATGTATGCCCTAAGGTTTTTTCATTATATGGAAGCTTGTGTACGAAGTACTTCTGCTTTATCTGTTTTCTCCCATGGAAGATCCAGGTCATTGCGTCCAAAATGGCCGTAAGCAGCTGTTTGTTTATAAATTGGACGGCGCAGATCAAGCATTTTGATGATACCAGCTGGACGAAGGTCAAAGTTTGCACGGATTAATTCAACCAGCTTATCTTCATCAACCTTGCCAGTTTCAAAAGTATTCACCGCAATGGATACAGGCTGAGCTACTCCAATCGCATAAGCCAATTGAACTTCAGCCTTTTCAGCGAGACCGGCTGCCACGATGTTCTTCGCTACATATCTGGCAGCATAGGCAGCAGAACGGTCTACCTTTGTCGCATCCTTGCCGGAGAAAGCACCACCGCCATGACGCGCATAACCGCCATACGTATCAACGATGATTTTTCGACCAGTTAATCCAGCATCTCCTTGAGGTCCGCCAATCACGAAGCGGCCTGTTGGATTGATGAAGTATTTTGTCGCTTCATCAATTAAATGAGCCGGAACAACTGACTTGATTACATGCTCTTTTAAATCCGCCTGAATTTGTTCAAGGGTTGTTTCCGGGTCATGCTGAGTTGAAATAACAATTGTATCAACACGAACAGGTTTATCATTCTCATCGTATTCTACAGTTACTTGAGTTTTTCCATCAGGACGAAGGTATGGCAGGATTTCCTGCTTACGTACTTCTGTCAATCTTCTTGATAATTGGTGGGCAAGTGAGATTGGTAGAGGCATTAATTCCTCTGTTTCATTGCAGGCAAACCCAAACATCAGGCCTTGGTCACCAGCACCGATTGCTTCGATTTCTTCGTCTGTCATCGTTCCTTCTCGAGATTCAAGCGCCTGGTCTACCCCTTGAGCAATATCTGCTGACTGCTCATCAATGGACGTCAAGACAGCACAGGTCTCTGCATCAAAACCGTACTTCGCTCTTGTATACCCAATTCCTTTAATCGTTTCACGAACGATTTTCGGAATATCCACATAGGTGGAAGTCGTAATTTCTCCTGCAACAAGGACAAGGCCTGTCGTAACAGAAGTCTCACAAGCTACACGCGCATTTGGATCCTGCGCAAGGATTTCATCTAGAATGGAATCTGAAATTTGGTCACAAATCTTATCTGGATGCCCTTCAGTTACAGATTCAGATGTAAACAAATGTCTCTTAGTCGACATAATAAAACTCCTCCTTAAGTACTTATCTATACGGTTACTCATTATCTTTAGTCATGTCCTGAATGCACAAAAAAAGACCTTCCTAAAGAGGAAAGGTCTATATCTCACGAAATTCGCCTTTCACTCTCATCGTTCAAGGCTTCTATTAGCCTTGCATCAAGTTAGCACCTTTGCGTGAACCTAATAGCGGTTCAAACTGCAGGTTGCCCCGGCTTCATAGAGCTTTGTTCCCTCCACCGAGTCTTGATAAGAGTATCCGTTTCAAAGTTAAATCTTAACTTACTATACTATGAACTGTCAATATATGTGCAGGATATATTTGTATGGGTTTCAAAGCCCCTCAACTGTCGCAATTTTATGAATAAATTGATATAATATATTGTGAACAAGTTAACAATATTAGTAATAGGAAATATTAAAAGCCGAATCAATCCTGTATGGCTAAGGAAGTGAGCAGCAGCTAAGGATGTGGAACGGTTGTTTAATATTTTTTATTTATCTAATCGTTAATTAGTATGTTTAATTTACACAAATATGTTATACTATTTTTCATACAAGAGACAAATACATTAATTGGAAGAGGATGATTTCTTATGAGCCATGTTGAAATGTCCAATGAGTTGAAGCAACTGCTATCTAATGAGAATATGCACATCCAGTTATCCGTTCCTCAATTGGTTGAGAAAGTATTAGCACGAAATGAAGGGATTTTGACATCCACTGGTGCTATCAAGGCAGAAACAGGCAAGTATACCGGTCGATCTCCAAAAGATAAATATATTGTCGAGGAAGCTTCCTCAAAGGATAAAATTGACTGGGGAAGCGTAAATAAACCCATCTCGGAGGAAGCATTCGCGAACCTGTATGAGAAGGTCATCAGCTACTTGAATAAGCAGGATGAACTTTTCGTCTTTAATGGCTACGCAGGTGCAGATAAAGAATACCGCTTACCTATCCAAGTAATCAATGAATATGCTTGGCATAATCTGTTTGTACATCAGCTGTTCATCCGCCCGACAGCGGAAGAACTAAAAACCCATAGCTCAGAATTCACGATTATTTGTGCGCCTGGATTTAAGGCAGACCCGAAAGTTGACGGTACGAGATCCGAAACCTTCATTATCGTTTCATTCGAGAAGAAAGTCGTCTTAATCGGCGGTACAGAATATGCCGGGGAAATGAAGAAATCCGTCTTTTCCATCATGAACTACTTGCTTCCTGAGAAAGACGTATTCTCCATGCACTGTTCAGCCAATGTTGGACAGGAAGGGGATGTTGCCCTATTCTTTGGTCTTTCCGGTACAGGCAAGACAACCTTATCAGCAGATCCGAGCCGCCGCTTGATTGGTGATGATGAACACGGCTGGTCTCCAAGCGGTGTCTTTAATATCGAAGGGGGCTGCTATGCAAAGTGCATAAACTTATCTCATGAGAAAGAGCCGCAAATCTTCGATGCCATTCGATTCGGTTCTGTCCTTGAGAATGTAATGGTTGATGATAAGACTCGCATTGCTGACTATGACAATGGTTTCTTAACGGAAAACACACGGGCTGCTTACCCAATCGATGCCATCGACAACATCGTCAAACCAAGTGTGGCTGGGCACCCGACAACCATTATCTTTTTGACAGCTGATGCATTCGGTGTGCTGCCTCCTATCAGCAAGCTGACAAAGGAACAAGCCATGTATCATTTCTTGAGCGGCTACACGAGCAAACTAGCTGGAACAGAACGCGGCATTACTGCACCAGAGGCAACCTTCTCAACCTGTTTCGGTTCACCATTCCTTCCGCTTCAGCCTACCCGCTATGCGGAGATGCTTGGCAAGAACATCGAGGAGCATAATGTCCAGGTATACTTGGTCAATACAGGATGGACAGGCGGCGAATATGGCACAGGCAGCCGTATGAAGCTCTCATACACCCGCTTGATGGTACAGGCAGCCCTTGAGGGTGAACTAAGCAATGTTGAAACCGTTCAAGACAGTGTATTCGGCCTACATATCCCGCTTCATGTCCCTGGCGTACCCGATGTCGTATTGCAGCCAAATAAAACATGGGCAGATCAAGAGGCCTACTATAAGAAAGCTCATGAGCTTGCAGCCAAGTTCCGTGAGAATTTCTTGTCATTTGATCATATCGACACAAATATCGTCATTAAAGGCGGTCCAATTGCTTAAAGAAATAGCAAAAGTGGAGAAATCAATTATGATTTCTCCACTTTTTTTGTATGTACACCATTCAATTCTTCTCAACGAGCGGCCACTTCTTCAGCCAGTTCTTTATCGCTATTCTCTTTTCATATAGATCCAGCCGCTCGGCTGTCTCTGTAAAAAACGGAGTCGGCCGTATCTTCATCGCAAGGAGGTCATGCACGCCTCATGGTGCACATAATTGAAGATCTCCATGTTCATCCAGCTTTACGCCGACTGCACTTGCCGTTTCGGGGAATTTAGAGATAGCATCACTAGTTGAAGTATACGGAGGAATCTGATTGACCATATGCATCCTTGCTTCATTCTTGACGGACCACGGCCTGCCCGGCAGGAGCCTCTCTAACTTCCGCTCTAAAACCTTTTCCACTCTCTCATCTGTCTCGCTCTCATCGAAGTAGATAAAGTCTATATCTGGAAGCGGCGTTCTCTTTGTATACCCATGTAAGACATCCCATACCTTTGTACGGACAAAACCGGCACAAATCGACCAATCTGATTTATGCAAAGATTGGGCTGCTTCCAAGGTCTCCATCATCCAACGGTCTTGTTGAATGACTTTAAGGATATCTGCTTCATTCTTCAATCTACATCCCGCCTCTCATTTCATTCACCGCTCTTAAACAATATCTCTTAATATCCGCCAATTCATCTTTATTTACAGGCAATTGAGCTTTCTCACAGAAGGAAACAAAGTCAGAGCAAGCTTTCATAATTTCCGCCTCAAACACCCCTTTCGGAATACGCTCACTTACTATTTCAGTCTGTTCAACAGACAGGACAAAGCCCTCTTCATCTGTTTCATACTGATAATCCAACACCTTTAATTGGCAGTCCTGCTCATTTAGCAGAATAAAGAAATCCGTTGATTAATCCAGAAAAATAATATTTGCCCCTCCATCTTTCTCATAATCCTTGAACCGAATCAAGGTCTCACACGTCGTCAAGAGAGAGGTCGTAGCATAGCTCATACCGCCAAACCGCTCTCCTCGAATCCAGAAAGATATCTCTCCGTCCAAAAAACTATCATCCACTTGTGTCTTCAAATTACGGAGGGCCGCCTCCTTACAGCCTGATTCCAAGATACTTATCAGAGACAGCTGACTAACCGTGTCATCACGGTGAAATTCATAATCATACACAAAAATACCAATCTGAAAATCCATTCTGTCTCCCCCTTTATCGCTAGGAAAATCAAAAAAGGCACACAGTGCATATGCCTTCTGTCTGCCTTTTAGCTTCTTAGTTGCTGGAATTTAAGGAGATAAGCTGATAGGTTATCGTTGTCTTAGCGTTCTCCCATTCTACCTTCTTGATCAATGCTGTTCCTCTTGTGTCTCCTTCAAGCGTTGTCCGAATTTCAATCGGAATATCAATTGGATATAATCGATATCCATCCTTTTGTAATGTGAAGAGATTTTCCTGAACACGCTTCTCATTAGATTTCGTCACAATGAGGGTATTCATCTCCATTGGCATGCCCACATTATTCAACTCCCTCGTTTGATCTACTTATTTACCATCGTACCATTGGAAGCCGTTTCTTTCATCCATTTCGTCAGATCACGTACAATTTGACGGTTTATTTCCGGTGGAAAGTAATGGGTAAATCCGGGAAAATACCATGTTTCCACTTCTTTACCTGCCTCTCTCAACCGCTCCTCAAGCATCACTGCATGCTGAATGGAGACATTCTTATCTTCCTCGCCATGAATAATCAGTACCTTACAAGCGATTCTCTCTATCTCATAGAGAGGCGTACGTGCTTTATAGGCAGCCGGATACTTCATCGGGCTTCCCCCAATGACCCGCTTGAGCATTCTTCGAAGATCAATCCGCTCCTTATAAGTAAGCACCATATCTGATACTCCTCCCCACGTGACAAGGGAGGCAGCCTCCGGACAGCCAATAGCTGCCCAAAGAGCCATAATTCCTCCTCGTGAGAAACCAAATAGGTGAATCCGCTCTGGATTAACCATTGGATGCCTCTTCAATAATTCAAAGCCGGCAATCGCATCAAAGCGGTCCTCCAAAGCAAAATCCTCATCTCCCTCCCCTCCCTGATTCCCTCGGTAAAAGGGAGCGAACACAACAAATCCCTGAGAGGCGAACTGGATGATTCTGCTCGGTCTGACGGTGCCGACATTCTTGATCCCGCCTCGCAGGTATAGAAAACCATCATGTATTCCAGCATCCTTTGGTTCTGCCAACAGTCCTTTCACCGTCAAGCCATTCGAGAGATAGGTCACCATATATAAAGAAATCCTTGGATGCGGGGAAGGGTATCGTGTTTTTTTGACGATTTGTCCAAGCTTAGAGGATGTTTGTTCCACTCTTCCTCACTCCTTTCATTTATAGGCAATCACACATTTTTTCCGGTATACATACAATGCAAGTATTAAACCAACGGCATACATATTGCCCGTTAAGGAGGAATTTCCCTTGAAGAACAAGCTTAAAACCAGCCTATTCTGCTTGTTATCGTTCGTTCTTCTCTTTAGTTTAGCTGCCTGCAAAGACAGCGGGGATGATAAAGAGAAAGCATTGAAACCAGTCCGCGTGGCAGAGGTAACCCGCTCCATTTTCTACGCTCCGCAATATGTCGCCCTTGAGAAAGGCTTCTTTACAAAAGAAGGCCTTAAAGTCGACCTGCAGACTACCTGGGGCGGTGATAAAACCATGACAGCCCTATTATCAGGAGGAGCTGATGTCGCGCTAGTCGGCTCAGAGACATCCATCTATGTGCATGCCCAAGAATCACGAGATCCGGTCATTAATTTTGCCCAGCTTACCCAAACAGACGGCACCTTTTTAATCTCAAGAAAAGAAATCAAGGATTTCAACTGGGATATGCTGAAGGACAGTACCTTCTTAGGCCAGCGAAAAGGCGGGATGCCGCAAATGGTCGGCGAGTTCGTATTGAAGAAGCATGGAATCGACCCACAGAAGGACTTGGATTTAATCCAGAATATCGACTTTGCCAATATCGCGAGTGCCTTCTCATCAGGTACAGGTGAATTCGTCCAGCTATTCGAACCCCAGGCAAGCATGTTCGAGAAAGAAGGCAAAGGGTATATCGTTGCCTCATTCGGCCAAGAATCAGGCCATATTCCTTATACCACCTTCATGGCTAAACAGAGTTATATAAAAGATAACCAAGATACGATTGAAAAATTCACACGGGCCATCTATAAAGCTCAACAATGGGTGCAAGAAACTGATTCAGCTGAGGTCGCCAAGATTATTTCACCTTATTTCGAGGACACCGATACATCCATCATCACTTTAGCGGTTGAGCGTTATAAGGCGCAGGAATCGTTTGCCCTCGATCCCATCCTTGATAAGGAAGAATGGGCAAATCTTCAGGATATCATGAAGGAAGCTGGAGAAATCGAATCACAAATTGACCACCAAACATTAGTGGATACCTCCTTCGCCGAAGAGGTCTCCAAATAACAAAGGAGAATATAGCACTATGCCTTTACTCCAAATTAAAAATGTCTCACACCTCTATTTATCCAAAAATGAAGCTGCAGCTGCACTTGAAGACATTACGTTAAGCGTCGAGAAGGGAGAATTCATTTCTCTTCTCGGCCCAAGCGGCTGCGGTAAAACTACCTTGCTCTCCATTGTTTCGGGTCTGATGAAGCCTACAGAGGGCTCAGTAACCATCTCAGGCCATAATGTCTTAGAGAGCCGAGAGGATATTGGCTACATGCTTCAGCAGGATTATCTCTTTCCATGGAAGACTATTAAGGAAAATATCCTGATTGGTCCTAAGCTGTTAAAGAAGCTAGACGATGAGCATGAGGCCAGTGCCCTTTCTTTACTCGAGCAAATCGGGCTCGGCGATGTGTTAGGGAAATTCCCACGCGAGCTTTCAGGCGGTATGCGGCAGCGGGTCGCACTCGTACGTACACTCGCCACAAATCCGACTCTTTTATTACTCGACGAACCCTTCTCTGCTCTTGACTTCCAAACAAAGCTGAAATTAGAGGACCTGGTCTCATCAACCTTAAAGTCATTTGGGAAAACAGCGATTCTCGTCACCCATGATATCGGGGAGGCCGTTGCCATGAGCGACCGTATTTTCCTGCTTTCACCCCATCCCGGCAAAATTCATAAGGAATTTATTGTCCCGGAGGAAGTAAGGAATCTCTCCCCATTCACAGCCAGGAATCACCCGGATTACAATGAAGTATTCCAAGCCATCTGGAAGGAGATGGAGCAATATGCCTGATGAACAGAAAGTGCAAGCCCTTCATCGCGGCTATCTCCAGCAATTGAAGAAATCACAGCGCCAAGTATGGGGCTACCAAGGAATACTATTCGTACTCTTCTTTGCTCTATGGGAGACGGCGAGCCGTCTTCTCTGGATTGATCCGCTTCTTTTCTCTGCTCCATCAAAAGTCGTCAAAATGCTGATTGAAAAGATTCAGGATGGGAGTCTGGCTATTCATTCCGGTCTCACCTTATTTGAAACGGTTGTCAGCTTCATTCTCGGCACACTGCTTGGCACGATGCTGGCTGCTGCACTCTGGTGGTCACCGCTTCTCTCCAAGGTTCTGGACCCGTATCTTGTTATCTTTAATGCGATGCCAAAGGTCGCTCTCGGTCCCATTATAATCGTGGCTATGGGCCCGGGTATGACATCTATCATCGCAAACGGGATTATCATCTCTGTCATTATCACAACCATTGTCGTGTATACGAGCTTTAGAGAGATTGATCCGAATTATATAAAGGTGCTGCAAACCTTTAAGGCTGGGCGGGGCCGTATCTTTATGGAAGCTGTCCTCCCCTATTCCCTGCCAGTTATCATATCTACGCTAAAGGTCAATGTCGGCCTTGCCTGGGTCGGCGTCATTGTAGGAGAATTCCTGGTCAGCTCCGAGGGACTCGGATATTTAATCATCTACGGGTTCCAGGTTTTTAATTTCACCCTTGTGCTCATGGCCTTGCTTGTCATCGCGGTCTTTGCCACCGTTATGTATAAATTCGTTGAATTTCTGGAATCAAAGCTTATTCGTGACCAGCATCATTGATTGCAGCTAATCGGTCCAATGCATAGGGAACAACTTTGTCTTTCATGATAAAGCTATAGTCAGAGCTTGTTTGATAATTGTCCGGCAATCGATCAACTAAGAGGGGGCCGTCCGTTTCCATATAGCTTCCTTTATCCTCCAGCCGGACAATATCTGCATAGTAAACCGCCTTAATGATAGACGATGGCTCACTCTCCACCTTATATTCACCAAGAGGGATCATATCTCCCGCGATTCCCCCTGTTTCTTCATTCACTTCACGCACTGCTGCCTGAACAGGGGTTTCATTTTCTTCAACCTTTCCTCCTGGAAACTCAATTCCTCGCTTTGGATGCTTCGTCAGCAGCCACTTGCCTTGATAGGAACAAATGACTAATACATGGGCTGCCGCTTGCCCGAATAAACCTTGCTTATCATTCCACTGCACTTGATTATCATAATAATCATAAAACCTCTTCATCTCATACCACCTCCTCATCAAGAGTGTTCTTTCCTGCTTTTCCTACATAAAATTATAGCATTCCATCGGGATTCCCCCTTATTCGACGCATACATTTACAATATTTCTTGTTTTTCAAGAGTAGACTTATTCATGTTGGGGTAAACAAATACTATATGGATAGAGAAAATAATTGGAAAGGAGTTTAAAGAATGAATTTCATTGATGAACTATACCAGCTGTACCGTGATAAGCTGACCGGGGATGATGAAGACATCGATGTATTGGCCCTTGCCGTTTTAGAGCAATTAGACCGCAATGATGTTCTGCAATTGATTTCAGAGCTTGAGGATCGTGAACTATATAATTTAATGGGGCTTTATTTAACTGACAGCCTGAAGAGGCGCTTTGCGAATGATACATTCGACCAAGACCCTTCAAAATTTCTCCATTGATTGGCATGCATACATAGCCGAACCTTCCTGACTAAAGGAGGTTTTTTTTCGTTGTTCTCAAAAAATGTTATACTAGCCTTATCTGCGTCTTTTAGGAGGATAATGAATGGGAATGATGTACATCGTATTTCTCGTAAGTGCCATTATTATCGTAGCCGTAATCGCTGTTACGGCCATGGTCACCACCAAAGCATATGGATACAAACATACAATTGACCCCATCGAGAATAACCCTAACATCCAAGAAAAAAGGCCTTCTGAGGAAAAATAAAAAAGGAGGAATCACTCCTCCTTTAAAAATCAGGCAAATACTTGCTTCAATTCTTCCTTTGATTGTTTGAGCCAGAAATTCATTAATTTCTTTGCGCCCTCAAGATCATGCAATTTAGCCTGACCGCATTGTTTCTCGTTAGCGGCTGGAATCTCGGTAATCTCCACCGCTTCCTTCATCGTTTTATCAAGGACATCAATGATTTCCTCAACCGTCGGCTCCCCGCTCACCACAAGATAAAACCCGGTCTGGCATCCCATTGGCGAGATATCGATAATATCGAAATGCGTGTAATCCTCCGCATACTTACGGATATTAAAGGCAAGCAAATGTTCTAATGTATGAATCGCATCCGGCTTCATCGCCTGCTTATTTGGCTGGCAGAAACGAATATCAAACTTATTGACAACACCGTCGCTCCCTACCTTATGAACACCGCAATGACGTACATAGGGGGCTTTTACCGCATTATGGTCCAATTCAAAGCTTTCTACAGATGGCATATGATGATGACCTCCTTTTTTACTCCTTTCATTCTACCTCTTCCCTGACTATATTTCATCTCTAAAATTTGATGTTTCAAGCAAAAAACTTTATCATATGGTGGAACAAATCAAAAAATGAAAGAAGTTATTAAACATGAAAAAGATTCTTTTGAAGATCATTCATTTTTACCGAGTCGGCATCTCCCCCCTGAAACCGCCAAGCTGCCGTTTCTACCCAACCTGCTCCACTTATGGGCTGGAGGCAATAGAACGTTTTGGCGCATTGAAAGGAACTTGGCTGACGATTAAACGGATATCAAAATGTCATCCATTCCATCCAGGCGGATTTGACCCCGTCCCTGAGAAAAAAACAAAGGATGATAAAAACACTTGATTTATCAAAAAAACCACTGTATGATAGCCATATGTCAAATCGAAATCGTTTCGATTTATTTTTATGCCATTTAAATCGTAATCAGTACGATTAAGATAAAAAGGAGGCTATAGCTTTGCGTAAGCTAACATTTGCATTTGCACTAATTCTTACAGTATCCGTCTTCTTAGCTGGCTGCGGTTCATCCTCATCCGAAACTAAAAAAGACGATTCTGCATTAACAATCTACACCACCGTTTACCCGCTCCAATATTTTACTGAGCAGATTGGCGGCGAATATGTGAATGTCAGCTCTATCTATCCAGCCGGAGTAGATGAGCATACCTTTGAACCGACTCAAAAGGACATCATTAATATCGCAGAAGCTGACCTATTCTATTATATCGGCTATAACCTCGAGGGCTTCGTCACAAGCGCTGAGAAAACCTTAAAGAACGAAGATGTAGAGATGGTTGCCATTGGCGAGGATGTTCATATCGAGGAGGAGGACCATGACCACGAGGAAGAGGGCCATGACCACGAGGAAGAAGCAGACGATGGACACGATCATGGCTCCGTAGACCCGCACCTTTGGATAGACCCGGTCTATGCAAAGGAAATGGCGGAACTAATCAAGGATTCCCTTTCTGAGAAGCTCCCAGAGCAAAGTGGTGTATTCGAAGAAAACTATCAGACTTTAGCCAAGAAACTGGACAATTTGAATGAAGAATTTGCTGCAGCTACTACAAACGCCAAGCACTCAGAATTCTTGGTTTCCCATGCAGCATTTGGTTATTGGGCAGAGCGATACGGCCTTGATCAAATCAGTGTCTCTGGTATTTCCACATCAGAGGAGCCAAGCCAAAAATCCTTGCAAAATCTTGTGGATACAGCTGAAGATCATGATTTAACCTATATTCTCGTCGAGCAGAATGTCAGCAGCAAATTGACAGATGTCATCAAAAATGAGGCTGATTTGACATCTCTCCCGATTCATAATTTAGCTACACTGACACAGGATGATCTCAATGACAATCGTGATTATTTCTCTATCATGGAAGATAATCTCAAGTCATTAAAGACAGCTTTAAATTAAACAGAAGCGGAAGCTAGGTGCTTCCGCTTTTTTGATGTTTTGTCCAGTTTTTTCTGCTCATAAAACTTCTCTCCGGCCGCATCCTAATGCCAAAGGAGGAGATTGATGATGCCAAATGGAGTCAAATGTTCCGTGGATTCATGCCATTTTTGGAAGGCAGGCAATAAATGCGCAGCCGAAAAGATTCAAGTGAATACCTATTCCGAGGAGCGTGCTTATAAAAGCGGCGATACCGGTTGTAAGACATTCCGTCCATCAAATGATATCCTTTAAATTCAAGGGGCTTCTTTCAGAGAGGCCTCTTTTTATAATGAAAACAGGACATTTTAACTAGTATTAAGACAAGGAAGATTATATAATAAATTCAAAATATATACTTTTTCAAAAAGGGAGAAGTTGAGTGATGCTAAATAAGATGCTGAGTTCGATTGGGATTGGAGCTGCCAAGGTCGATACGCAATTGTATCAAACAAGTTATACAGTTGGGGAAGAACTAGCCGGTAAGATTGTCATCAAAGGGGGAAAAACGGAACAGCAGATTGACCGCCTCTATTTGTCGCTAATGGCTACGTACGAGGTGGAGAAGGATGACCATAAATACACTCAGAAAGCTGAGATCGAAAAGTATCAATTATCTGAAGCGTTTCTCATACAGCCAGATGAAGTAAAGGAGATTCCTTTCTCCTTTCAGCTGCCGTTCGATGTTCCAATCACCAAGGGAAGAACGCGGGCATGGATTCAGACAGGATTAGATATTAAAAATGCCGTTGACCCTCAGGACCAGGATTATATCGACATCAACCCGCATCCGCTCGTCCTTGAATTCCTGCAGACTGTTAATCAATTAGGGTTCCGTCTGCGCGAGGTCGAATGCAAAAAGGCATCCGCATCCGTTCGGAAGCGATTCCCATTCGTGCAGGAATTTGAGTTTAAACCAATCAGCGGTGAATTCCGCTCCAAGCTTGATGAACTAGAGGCCATCTTTTATGTTTCAAGAGATGAAATTGAAGTACTTTTGCAGATTGACAGAAGAGCAAGAGGCTTTGGCATCTTTGAGGGACTCGGTCTTGATGAGAGCTTTGTACGATTTACGTATGACAAAGGGGACTTACCGTCACTCAGCAGCCGGTTGACGAATCTGATCCGTCAGCATAGCTAACCATAATGATTCACCATTAGGCTCATCTATCTGCGGGAGGATGAGTCTTTTTATTTCTGATACAAAAAATGAAAGCGCCTTCAATAAGGCGCTCTCATTCATTTAATTTCCTTTAATAAGGTTGCCACTTCTTTTTCAGCAATGTTGGTAATCGCGGTTATCACTGATAATGGAAGTCCGCGCCGCAATAGAATCTCAGCAATCAAATATTGCTTTTTCGAACGAGCCATTTTCTCCCCGCCTTCTCAAGTCTTTTTTATTATTATACTGGAAATCAAGACTGAAAAGAATAAGTCCTTCACCTAATTTTCTGAATTCACAGGAAATATTTAGTTAATTCCTTTCGTACAAGCTTATTTGAAGCATTGCGGGGAAGCTCGTTCATAACAATAAAATGCTTGGGAATCTTGTACTTGGCAAGCCTTTCCGTGCAGAATTGAAGGATTTCCTCCTTATTGAATACAGCCCCTTCCTGCAATACAAGAGCAGCACCTGGTACGGCACCCCATACGTCATCATTTAGTCCTATTACACCTGCTTCTTTGACAACGGGATGAGCACTTAACACAGATTCAACCTCTGCTGGATACACATTCTCCCCGCCGGAGATAATTAAATCAGAACGGCGGTCAAGCATGTATAAATAGCCCTCCTCATCCAAATAGCCAAGGTCACCTGTATGGAACCAGCCGCCAGCAAATGACTCTTTCCCTCTGTCATGAAGATAACCCGGCGTCACATTCGGCCCTTTAACCCGAATTTCTCCAGGTTCATGTGGGTCTGCTTCCCGGCCATCCTTCCAAATGGAAATCTCACACGGGAATAAAGGCTTACCGGCAGAACCAAGCTTCCTTAAAGCATCCTCCGGGGCAAGAGTCGCAATCTGAGAGGAGGTCTCCGTCATCCCATATGTCTGGAATACTCGGATGTTCTTTTCTGCCGTACGTTCAAGCAATGGCATAGGTGCCGGTCCCCCGCCTAAGAGCATGCCATAAAAGGATGCAGGATATTCAGCCTCGTTCAAATCATCCAGCATACGGCTCAGCATCGTAGACACAATTGACATAATGGTCACACCTTCAGTCAAAATCTCCTGATTCGCAAGCTTCGGGTCAAAATGCCTGTGAAGGACAACTGCACTGCCATAGATGACGGAACGCAGCAGAATAGATAACCCGCTGATATGAAATAACGGCATCGCACACAACCATTTGTCATTCTCTCTAAGTCCGAGATTAAGCATGGATCCGAAAGCACTGGATAGGTGGTTGCCATAGGTTTGCCTAACAGCCTTTGCCTTTCCCGTTGTCCCGGATGTATACATAATGGTCGCTGTTTCATTGAGATTCATTTCTTTGATAATAGGAAAAGGCTGCGGCTCCGTCTCCCTTAACGTGTTCAACGCAATGATGCTGGTCTCGCTTTCCGTTTCCCTATCTGTAATCAGGAAGGCTGCATCTGCATCCTGGAGCTGCCACTCACGCTCATGGTCGGTCAACCTTCCATTCAGCAGAAGCGTTTGAGTGCCAATCAGCATTAGACCATGAATAATAAAAACCATCTCAGCACTATTATTCATTTGGATGGCCACGCACTGTCCGCGCATGATGCCCAATCCCGTCAGCCTTTTGGCATATAAGAGAGACATATTTTTAAGCTCCTCAAAGGTCCAGACACTCCCCTCAAAGAACAAGGCAGCTCTGTTCGGAGTCAAAGATGCACGTTGGCTGAGAAATTGCGGTATTGATGATTTTCCTTGTATAAACATATCCTCACCTTTTTCAATCTGCAAAAATGGAAACAGCCTGACGAAATGACACGTCAAGCTGTTTGTATAAAATCAAGGGAATCTTGGGAATTGGCCAAAGTCTGGTTTCCGTTTCTCCTTAAAGGCATCTCGTCCTTCTTTTGCTTCATCCGTTGTGTAGTAAAGCAAGGTTGCATCTCCTGCTAATTGCTGTAAGCCTGCAAGACCGTCTGTATCTGCATTGAAGGATGCTTTAAGGAATCGAAGAGCAGTTGGACTCTTCTCAAGCATGATTTCGCACCACTCTACTGTTTCCTTTTCTAATTCTTCAAGAGGCACTACTTTGTTGACAAGCCCCATTTCAAGCGCTTCCTGTGCATCATATTGTCGGCATAGGTACCAGATTTCCTTCGCTTTCTTATGTCCGACGATTCGTGCCAAGTAGCCTGCACCATAGCCGGCATCAAAGCTTCCGACATTCGGGCCAGTTTGGCCGAAGCGAGCGTTTTCTGCCGCGATTGTTAAGTCACAGACCACATGCAGTACATGTCCGCCGCCGATTGCATAGCCGGCAACCATGGCCACGACCGGTTTTGGAATAACACGAATCAAACGTTGAAGATCCAGCACGTTCAAGCGAGGGATTTCGTCATCACCGACATATCCGCCATGTCCTCTGACCTTTTGGTCTCC
Organism: Pradoshia sp.; assembly: GCF_051873915.1. Lineage (NCBI taxonomy): Bacteria > Bacillati > Bacillota > Bacilli > Caryophanales > Bacillaceae > Pradoshia > Pradoshia sp. The sequence goes on along the minus strand of NZ_JBJEFJ010000168.1, from coordinate 5,477 downwards.
GCCTGAACAGAAGGCTAAGTCTCCAGCTCCTGTAAGAATAATAACCCCAATTTCTTTATCATCGCGGGCACGAGAGAAAGCATCAATCAGCTCCATCACCGTTTTAGGTGTGAATGCATTTCTGACCTCAGGCCTGTTGATTGTAATTTTGGCAATCCCATTATATTTTTCATAGAGAATTTCATCGTATGTACGAATTGGAACCCATTCAATCGCCATCATATTTCCTCCTTTTTAAATAGTCAACTACTATTCTACCAAATTCCGCCGGTTTCTCCACGTGAATTGCATGACCGGCACCCTCAATTATCGAAATTTGTGGAAAAGGCAGCGCATCGGCCATTTGTTTAGCTATGCGCACGAATTTCGAGTCAAGCTCGCCAGCAAGAAGCTGAACGGGCATTTGCAGCCCCGCCAGCTCTCCCCAGCAGGAAGGCTGAGATCCAGTTCCCATTCCCAGCAGACTTCCGGCTAGACCTGCTGCCCTTTGGGATACCCGCTCTTCCCTCACTCGGTCCTTTATTTCTTTTGGCAATGTCTCTTGTGTAGCAAAGAGAGGAATCCGGCTCCATTCATCCGCAAACCTCTCTACGCCTATCTCTTCAATCCTGGCAGCCAATGCAGCATCCTTCTTTCGACGGTCCTCCTGCTCAATGGCAGAAGGAAGACCTGGAGAGGAACTCTCAAGGGTGAGACTCATCACATATTCTGGGAAACGGACAGCAAACCCAAGTGCCAACCTTCCTCCCATCGAATAACCAAGCACATGCACTCTAGTCAGACCAAGATCATCGAGGATTGCTCTTAAATCATCCGCTGCCTCCTCCATCCTGTATCTCTCATGACAATTAGGCGCACTTGTTTTCCCATGACCGAGCAGGTCCACCGCAATGAAGCGGTACATATCCTTGTACGTTTCCATAAGTTCGTCCCATGTATGGCTGCTTCCAGTAAAGCCATGGAGCAGCAGTACCGGTTCACCTATCCCAATTATCCGGATATGATAAGTGCTACCGTTGATTGGAATGAAACGCTCAATCAACATGATGCAGCACTCTTATTTCCCGGGAAACACCTTTCACCAATTCCCGATAGGCATCTACATCATGTTGTCGATTTGTCTTCATCTCTACAATGCGGAAATCTGGACTTTCCGACCAGCTGTGAAGGGCTTCATCTACTTCCTCCCATGTCGCTGGACAAACATAGCCGGCACCATATAAAGCAGCCGTATGTTCAAAGCTCAGCCCATGAGGAGTGCCAAATAGTTCTTCAAAGTGCCGTTCCTCCTCTGCCTGCGGCAAGAAGGAGAATATGCCTCCCCCGTCATTATTGATGACAAGTACGAGAAGGTTTAATCCATACATCTTTGCGGCAAGAAACCCATTCATATCATGGAAAAAACTTAAATCTCCAAGAGTCAGCACCGTAGGCCTATCTGATGATGCAGCAATACCAAGAGCCGTGGAAACTGTTCCATCAATTCCATTGGCACCCCTATTGGCAAAAATACGGATCTCTTTATGAGAATCATGGAAGAACGTATCTACATTTCTTATCGGCATGCTGTTTCCCACCACTAAATTCGCTCCATGCGGCAGTAAGCTGTTAAGCTTAGCGAAAAGCTTGCCCTCCTGAATAACTGTCTCATCATGTATGTAATGAAGCTGCTGTTTTACGGCCTGGTCTGTATCTTTCCACATTGAATGCCACTCTAGATTGAAATCAAACTCCAGTTCAGCTGAGATTTGTTCACAAAAAGCCCTTTCATCACAATACAGCATATGTGTACCCATTCCTGTCGGTTCTCGCCATCCTAAACCGCCATCAATAACAAGGTGATTAACCCGCTCCATTGCCTTAATAAATAAGAGCAGCGGCTTAGAAACCGGCATAGAACCAAACCGGATAATTAAATCCGGTTTCAGAAGCTCGAATAAAGACGAATCCTTCAAGAAAGTGTCATAGGTTTCAATTATTTCTTCAGAACCCTCACTGCTTCCTCTAAGCTGTGATAAAGGATCGGCAATAATCGGAAAACCGGTTTTTCTTGAAAGTTGGAAGACCGCATGATCAAATCCGGGCTGATCTATTGATCCGCAAATAATCAGTCCACGCTTAGACTGTTTAATGACTTCTAGGCAATCAGCGAACTGTGCAGCCGTGAGCATCGCACTCCCCTGCCGAACATCAATGCTTGCCCGACTCTCTTCGCTTGCTCTTACCCATTTCTTCATCTCTGATAAATTTGGAATCAGCGGTTCACGAAGCGGAATATTGATATGAACTGGCCCAGCCGGTGCGAGAGCCGCAGTACCAGCTGCCCGAGCCGCAACAGTCCTTGCATAATGGAGCATTGATACTGCTGAATCAGGAAGGGACATTTCTACAAACCATTTCACATGCTGTCCGTATAAATGAAGCTGATCAATGGCCTGGGGAGCACCTATCTCTCTTAATTCATGCGGCCTGTCTGCCGTAAGAACAATCAATGGCACCCTTGCATAATGGGCTTCGACAATAGCTGGATAATAATTGGCTGCGGCTGTTCCTGACGTACATAAAATTGCGACAGGGCTCCTTTTCTCCTTGGCCATGCCAAGTGCGAAAAAAGCAGCAGAACGTTCATCAATATTTACATGAACACGCATCTCTTCATGCTCTGCCATACAGTAAGCAACCGGAGTAGACCTTGAGCCGGGGCTAATGACTACATCCCTGACACCGCAGGCAGTCAATTCATCAACAAAGGATGCAATATAGGCTGTTAAAACCTCTTGATGTTTCATAACGTTAATCCTCCTAAAGCATTGAGCATCGGCTTAAATTTCACTCTCGTTTCCGTGAACTCGCTCTCTGGGTCTGAGCCTTCGACAATCCCGCAGCCTGCAAATAGGCAAGCTTGATTCCCCTTCAAAAGACCAGAGCGGATACCAACGGCGAAATCTCCGTTTCCTTCCCTATCCATCCATCCAACAGGAGCAGAGTAAAATCCTCGATCCATCTCCTCATACTCACCTATCTTCTGCAGTGCCACCTTCCTCGGTGATCCGCCGAGCGCTGGTGTTGGATGCAATAATTCCACAAAATCCAAGATTGAAGACTTCGGCAGTGCTGTTCCTTTAACAGGTGTGTAAAGATGCTGGATGTTCGCCAGCTTCATAAGAATCGGTTCCTGTGGAATATGCAAATCGAGACACTGCTCTTCCATTGCCTTCCTCATCATGCTGACGACGAATTCATGCTCAGACCGATTCTTCTCATCATTCAATAGCTCCATTCCTAAGCGTTCATCTGAATGAACATCACTGCCCCTTTTCGTAGAACCAGCTAAACAGGCGGAGAATACTTGTTTACCCTCTTTCTTGATCAGGCGCTCAGGTGAGGCCCCAAGAAAGCAAGAGCTGCCGGACTCTAATCCAAAGATAAAGCTTGCCGGCTGCTGTTCCGTTAAATTCTGAAGGACTGTCCCGCTCGGTACTGCTCCTTCAAAGTGAAGATCTAATTCACGTGCAAGGACAATCTTGTCCATTAGCCCTGCGCGAATATCCTCCACAGACTGTTCAATTGACTTCTTCCAGCGCCCTGCATTCTTCTCTTCAAATTGAGAGACAGCAGGAATAGAAGCTCCCATTAATGGAGGCAGCGATAAAAGCTGTTCTCTTTCTCTTAGAAATTCTTCTATCATATGGTCCTCACAGTCATCTGTGATTAATTTTGTCGAAGTAAGAAAAACTCCATGAGCACTTTCAGTCAGCAAAAAACGAGGCAAGTAAAATAGATAATCTTCGAGGTCCTCCCACAAACCACTGGAGGCCTTCTCTCCCTCCACAAAGGAAAAACCGCCAAATAAGAGCGGTCCTGTAGCCGCCTCATGTAAGCCGGTATTCATCGATGCTTTGCTCAAAAGCGCTTCCCATTGCTCACGAACTTGGGTAAAACGGTTCCTGCCAATACGGTCAGGCTTGAGCTTTGCAGCAATCCCCATTCCGCAAAGAGCAAGATCACCTGCAGAATCTCTCCAATAAAAGCGTTCTCCTTTATATGAATGACCGCTAGTTTGATAGATTTGCAATGGTTTCATAGCGGCCACAGCTTCCACATGACTAAAAAGGACAGCCTTCTTCGTCTGCCTCACAGTCTTCATTGTTTCAGCCAATCGATGTTTCATATCTGTTATTTGCTGTATTGCCATTCAAATCCCCCCCGGTCCTGTATCCATAAGCTTTCTTAAAGATACACCCGCACATTTTAACCTGTCAATTTTTGTATAACAGGATGATTTGCTTTTCATTTCTACTAAGAAAAGCCCTTCCATCCAAAAGAGAACAGACGCTATAAAAACATTGACACTTCCCCCGCCGTTTCTCTACACTATTTTTAGTATATTATAGTGGATGGGGTAATGCTTCAAATATGAACTATTAGATTAAATGGAATTTATAATTAGTTTATCATGTTTCCTTGCCATCGTTCCCTAGTTATTTTTAGCGTAAAGGAGTTTACCATTATGGAACATCTCTCGACCAAAACCGAGAAGATTCACTACCGAAAGAAAGACTGGCGTGTATGGTGGAAATTAACGAGACCTCATACTTTAACAGCCGGCTTCACGCCAGTATTAGTCGGAACAGCCCTGGCCCATCAGCATGTTGAATCTCTTCACTGGGGGCTATTTTTCGCGATGCTGGCAGCCGCCCTGCTCATCCAAATCGCGACCAATCTGTTCAATGAATATTACGATTTCAAGCGCGGCCTTGATACGGAGGAATCCATTGGAATCGGCGGCGGCATCGTTCGGGAAGGAATTTCTCCAAAAGCCATTCTGACTTTGGCTTTATCCTTATACGGAATTTCCATCCTGCTAGGAGCCTATATTTGCGCCAACAGCAGCTGGTGGCTTGTCGTAATTGGCCTTTTATCCATGTCTATGGGCTATTTCTATACCGGCGGGCCATTCCCAATTGCCTACACGCCACTAGGCGAGCTGACATCAGGCTTTTTCATGGGCGCGTTAATCATCATCATCTCCTTCTTCATACAAGTTGGAGCCGTTACGTATGATGCTTGGCTGATTACGGTGCCATTCTTCTTAACAGTCGGGGCTATTATGCTGTCCAATAATATCCGTGATCGTATCGGAGACCAAAAAGGCGGCCGCAGGACAATTGCCATCTTAATTGGTCATGACAAGGCAGTCATTCTCTTAGCCTCCATGTTTGTCATCTCCTATATTTGGGCATTTGTCTTAATTGCTCTCGGGATAACCTCTGCATGGACATTGCTCGTTCTTCTCAGTATTCCAAAGGCAGTGAAGGCAGTCAAAGGCTTTAAGGGTAAACTGGCTCCGCATGAGATGATGCCCGCGATGAAAGCAACCGGCCAAACCAACACCTTCTATGGCCTTTTGTTCGCACTTGGCATGCTGATTGGCTTCATCTTATAGCCGACATACAAGAAAGATCTCCTCATATAGG
>NZ_JBJEFJ010000167.1:0-31204 GCF_051873915.1 Pradoshia sp. | reverse complement strand
TCAGGATTTCATCTTTTAAGGGCGAGCTTTCACTGGTTAAGGGCGAAAACAACAACTTTATGGGCGAACACCAAGATTTAAGGGCGAAACATTCTTTGTATGGGCGAAATCCGAACGGTATGGGCGAAAATACTAGGGTAAGAGCGATAAATCTGGCTTATGTGTGCTGACCGCTCGCCCGCTCCTGAGTAATTCCTCCATAGAAGCACAACCTCTATAAAAAAAGAGCACCCCATCCCAATGGGGTACTCTCCTCCGTTTATCGTTTCTTTTTGCGCCCGGATTTGCGCTTAGCATTAGGGGCGTTTTCATAGAACTTTCTTTTCTTTCTAGGTCCTTTTTTCTCGGAGCCTTGGCTGGAGCCTGAACCAGAGCCGGGGCCTTTGCTTCCGCCTCCGCGCTCATTGCGCTTGCCTCCGCCTTTTTGCGGGCGGCCTGAATCCTTGCGCCGGTTCTTGCCTGGCTCAGCTTTAAAGATACGTTTCTCGCCGCGCTCGCGCTGGCGGTTGTCCTTCATGCCGACGATTTCAAAGTCGATCGCACGCTCGTCTTTGTTGACATTAATGACACGGACCGTAATCTCATCACCGATGCGGAAGACTTTTGCTGTCCGCTCGCCAATCATCGCGTACTGACGGTCATCGAAATGATAATAGTCATCTGTCATATAGCTTACATGGACAAGACCTTCAATGGTGTTGGACAATTCAACGAACATCCCGAAATTCGTGACAGAGCTGATGATGCCGTCGAATTCCTCTCCAATCTTGTCTTCCATAAATTCAGCTTTCTTCAGGTCATCCGTTTCACGTTCAGCATCAACTGCCCGGCGTTCCATGGCAGAGCTGTGCTGAGCAATCTCGCCAAGCTTTTCATTCCATTTCTCCTGCGTCTGGCTGCTTAAATCTCCATTAATTAAATAAGTTCTGATTAATCTGTGGACAATTAAGTCAGGGTAACGACGGATCGGCGATGTGAAATGTGTGTAAAAGTCTGTTGATAACCCGAAGTGACCAAGACTCTCTGGGTCATACTTTGCCTGTTGCATAGAACGAAGCATAACGGTTGAGACAACCATTTCCTCCGGCTTTCCTTCCACCGCTTCAATAATTTCCTGAAGGGCACGCGGATGTACCGAATTAGCTGTTCCTCTGACGATATAGCCAAAGTTAACGATGAACTCGAAGAATTTTTGCAGCTTCGCCTCATTTGGCTCTTCATGAATCCGGTATAGGAACGGAACGTCCATCCAGTGGAAATGCTCTGCCACCGTTTCATTGGCTGCAAGCATGAATTCTTCAATCAATTTCTCAGCAACCGAACGCGTGCGAATGATAACATCCGTTGGTTCTCCGTTTTCATCCACAAGAATCTTCGCTTCCTTGAAATCGAAATCGATTGCTCCGCGTCTCATCCGTTTTTGACGCAGAATGGCTGCAAGCTTTTCCATTTCCTCAAACATCGGCACTAATGGTTCGTACTGCTTAATTAATTCCTCATTCTTATCCACAAGGATTTCATTCACATCTGAATAAGTCATCCGTTCTGTTGTCTTGATCACACTTTGGAAAATTTCATGGGAAACAACCGTTCCTTCTGAATCAATCTCCATTTCGCATGATAACGTCAAACGGTCAACCTTTGGATTCAAGGAACAAATTCCGTTGGATAAACGATGTGGAATCATCGGAATAACCCGGTCGACGAGGTACACACTTGTCGCTCTGTCCAAAGCTTCCTTATCAATCGGGGAGCCTTCTGTTACATAGTGAGAAACATCCGCAATATGGACACCAAGCTTATAATTGCCGTTATCAAGACGTGTAACTGTAACCGCATCGTCCAAGTCCTTCGCATCCGCGCCATCAATCGTAACGATTGTTTGGCCGCGCAAATCACGGCGGTCCTTCAAATCCTTCTCATCAATCACATCCGGCGTACGGTTTGCTTGTTCAAGCACATCCTCAGGGAATTCCTGCGGCAGCTCAAATTTGTGGATAATAGAAAGGATATCCACACCTGGGTCATTTTTATGTCCTAAGATTTCCACAACTTCTCCCTCAGCAGACATTCTGCCTTCTGGATAAGTAGTGATTTTCACAACAACCTTATGGCCTTCAATGGCGCCATGCTTCGCCTCATTCGGGATGAAGATATCATTTGCCATTTTCTTGTCATCCGGAATGACGAAACCAATTCCTCTTGTTTCGGTATACGTACCGACGACATTCTTGACACCGCGCTCTACGATTTTGACAATGGATCCTTCACGGCGGGCACCTGAGGATTCTCCCGACACCCGTACCATAACGGTATCGCCATGCATCGCATTATTAAGCTCATGCGGCGGGATGAAGATATCATCCATCATGTCTCTCTCTTCAGGAATAACGAAGGCAAAGCCTTTCGCATGGCCGGAAACCTTCCCCTTAACGAGATTCATGCGCTGCGGCAAACCGTAACGATTGGAACGCGTCCTTACGACCTTTCCTCGCTCTTCCATATAAACGAGCGCCTTGACGAAATCCTTAAAATCCTCGGAATCATCAATGCCCATCGCTTCCTCTAATTCTTGTACTGTCATGGGTTTGTAAGCTTCTTCTTTCATATAAGAATATAGCTTGTCTACGAGTTGACGTATATTGTCATCCATTCAAACCCCTCCTTCCTTCACTTCTCTAGATTGAAGGATTAATCAGTCCAATCTAATCCTTCTAAAAATTCGAGTATATCTTTATGAAGTTGATCACGCTCGATATCCGTTGTAATAACATGTCCAGATTCCTCATACCATTTCAAGCTCTTCTGCTCGCTCTTGGCTGAATCATGGATGATGTTCGCGGAATCAACATTAATCATATGGTCATGACGCCCTTGTACGACAAAGAGAGGGACATCCACTTGGCTCACATGGTCCCTGACATCTCCAATTAATTCTTGGAGAGCCTTCAGCGTTTCCATCGGACTCTTCTGGAATTCCTTCATCTCAGCCTCTATCTCACTCTCGCTTTTGCCTTCTCGTTTCTTGTATTCACGGGCATACTCAAGTACCCCTTTATACATCGTTTCTTCACTTTTTATATACATGGGTGCACACATGGGTACGATACCCTTCACAGGTACAGTGTAACCTAATTTCAAGGAAAATACCCCACCTAATGAAAGACCAGCGACGGCAATTTCTTTATGCCCCATCGTACGCAGTTTATCATAGGCTCTCATGACATCCTTCCACCAGTCCATCGGCCCGTAATTCACCAATTCCTCAGGCGGAACTCCGTGACCTCTGTATTGCGGCGCATGGCTTGTGTACCCATTCTTCTCAAGGAAACGGCCAAGCATACGAACATCTGCGCTGCTGCCTGTGAATCCGTGCAAGAGCAGGACAGCCCGGCTTCCTCCCTCAAAAGTAAATGGCTTTGGCTGTGTCAATTTCATGTAACTATCCCCTTTTTGCATTGTATGTATCCTAAGTTTACGATGTACAATCGGCAAAGGCTATTATTTCGCCCCCTCAAACATCAAAAAAGCCCGGCAATTCGCCAGGCTATGTTTGCTTGCTCATATGAAATTACTTGCCGAATAAGGATACAAGTACCGTAAGAACAAAGAATAAAATAGAAAGAACGATTGTGACACGGTGTAAAATCAAATCCAAGCCGCGAGCCTTTTGCTTACCGAAAAGCTGTTCAGCACCGCCGGAAATAGCACCTGATAACCCAGCACTTTTGCCGGATTGAAGCAAGACAACGGCAATTAAACTAATGCACGTAATAACCAATAAAATAATCAGTACAGTATGCAGCACGAACAAATACCTCCTAATTACGGTCTACTCAATATTATCACTTTACCATACCCGCCTTTTTTTCACAATAACAAACCCGAGTGGTACAGGAGTTATTTTCCTCATTGTCGGGTATAAAATAAATAATGACTTCTACTACCCTTCAGAAAGGGGCAATCGGCATGTTTAATTACATCATGAAACGAATTGATTATGTGAACATGGCTGGGTTCTTAGTTGGCGGCTTTATTTTGCTCATCATGCGAGCTGATTATCTCCTAGGCATTCTCCTGCTCATAGCAGGCATTCTATTGCTCTTATCAAAAATGAATGGCTCTATGCCGTTGTACATCCTGACGTACTTTGTCCATTTTTTCTTAATAGGTCTGTTCATTTACAGCCTTTTCATGAACAATGCCTACACCTTAGGCGAGTACGCCCTTATAGCGGCGGCTGCATTAGCTGTGGCGGTCATGGCAATCATCGTTCGAACAAGCACGGGGACGCTGACCTTATTCTGGCTGGCTTTACATAGTTTGATTATCATTCAGGCGTTCATCAGCCCAGGCAGCTTCATGACCGAACTCTGGAGCACCCAATCTGTCCAGCAGGTCTTCCACACCTTCTATCCGCTGCTGATTGCCTTCTTCTTGATTGGCGTATTCTTTGACCGCTTCCAAACGGAACTTAAACGGGAATACCGCAATAAATAGATACAGAAGAGCTGCCTCAAGGCTGGGAGGCAGCTCTTCTTTTAAGAGAGATGAATTTTCATACCGAACGGGTCAATCACTTCATAAATATCGTTAATCTTGGTAACCTCTGCTCCTAGAGCTTTTATTCTCAAGACTGCTTCTTCCCTGTCCTTATCATCTGGATAAACAATCGTGTAATCCTCTAGCCCCGTGCTGTTCGGCGATGCCGCAGGAATATGCTGTCCGTTCCACACATTCAGTCCAATATGGTGATGATACCCGCCGGAGGAAATGAATAAAGCCTGACCGCCATAACGAGTGACCACATCAAATCCAAGGCCGTCACAATAAAACTTCTCAGCCTCCGCTAAGTCACCGACATGAAGATGAATATGCCCCATAATGGTTCCTTCCGGCAGCCCTTTCCACCCCTCTTTCGTTCCAGCCTGGAGCAAATCACGCGCATTCAGCGGCTCGGTCGTCATATGAACCTCTTTCTCATTCCAAATCCAATTGGAATCATCACGGTCTACATAAACTTCAATGCCATTATCATCAGGATCCTGTAAATAAATCGCTTCACTGACATGATGATCGGATGCCCCAATGCGCACATTCAATTTCACCAAGGATTGAAGAAAATCAGCCAAGTCAGAACGATTAGGCAAAAGAAGCGCAAAATGATATAAGCCTGTTCGATGCGGCTCTTTTGCTGAAACACCTTCCGGCTCAATCAATGTCAGAAGCGGTGTCTTCCCATCTGCCGTCAAGACAGCTCTCTTCTTCTCTCGTTCTAACACACGGAAGCCAATGATTGTTTCATAATATCGAATCGATCTCTCAATATCCATTATCTTTAATTCGAGACTTTCTACATACTTACAAGGCTTTTGATGATAGTTCTTCCCCATTCTCCTCACCCATTTCTTCTTATTTTAGTGTAATTATACAAGCATTGTGCAAGGATTGCGAATGATAAGTTGCTAGCGTTATGATAAAAGACCTAGTTAATTAGGTGCATTTTTCAGAATTTTCTAATACAATTATAGCAATATATTCTCTCGCCGATTAATATAATCAGTAGAGATAAGAAAGAGGGGGTTGATTGGGTGGATTATGCCCTAATAAGTTCAGTTGTTCTGTACATGGTTTTAATGCTTGGGATTGGGTACTTTGCCTTTCGACGTACATCAAACTTAACCGATTATATGCTTGGAGGGAGAAATCTTGGCCCAGCCGTAACGGCTCTCAGTGCCGGTGCTTCTGATATGAGCGGCTGGCTCTTAATGGGACTTCCGGGAGCTATGTATGTTTCAGGGTTGAGCGCTTCATGGATTGCCATCGGTTTGACCATTGGCGCATGGGCAAACTGGCTGTACGTTGCACCTAGACTGCGTGTTTATACACAGCTAGCGAATGATTCTATCACGATTCCAGGTTATTTAGAGAACCGCTTCAGCGATACCTCTAAAATGCTCCGCCTTATTTCAGGATTGGTCATCATGATTTTCTTCACCTTTTATGTCTCCTCAGGAATGGTCTCAGGTGGTGTCCTTTTTCAAAGTACCTTTGGCCTGAGCTATCATACAGGCCTGATCATTGTCAGCCTCGTCGTTATTGCCTACACTTTATTTGGCGGATTTCTAGCCGTAAGCTGGACAGATTTTGTTCAGGGTCTCATCATGTTCATCGCTCTTATTCTCGTTCCTATCGTTACCCTTATTGAGGTTGGCGGCATGGGGGAAACCATCGAAACGGTTGAATCCATTAATCCGGCACTAATGGATATATTTAAAGGAACTACCATGCTTGGTTTACTATCCTCTGTCGCATGGGGTCTTGGCTATTTCGGCCAGCCGCATATTATTGTCCGCTTCATGGCTATTCAATCGGTGAAAGAAATCAAGAAGGCACGCCGGATTGGAATGGGCTGGATGATTTTCTCCATTGTCGGTGCCATGCTGACAGGGCTCATCGGAATCGCCTATTTCGCAAAGAATGGACCTAAACTCAGCAATCCTGAGACAGTCTTCATTGTGTTAGGCGAAATATTATTCCATCCTATTATCACCGGCTTTTTAATCTCTGCCATCTTGGCTGCCATCATGAGCACCATTTCTTCACAGCTTCTTGTCACTTCCAGCTCCTTAACGGAAGACATTTATAAAACATTCATCAAACGCTCAGCGACAGATAAAGAACTCGTTTTCTTCGGCAGACTATCCGTATTACTCGTTGCTGTTGTCGCTTTATTTCTATCCTGGGAGAAAAACGCCACCATCCTTAATCTCGTTGGGTATGCATGGGCTGGCTTCGGCTCTTCATTCGGCCCGCTCATTTTGCTAAGCCTATTCTGGAAACGGATGACCAAATGGGGAGCATTAGCAGGGATTCTCGGCGGAGCAATTACCGTCATCGCCTGGTCGAGCTTCGGGTTATCAGATACCCTCTATGAAATGATCCCTGGATTTGGTGTCAGTCTCTTGGCCATTGTCGTTGTCAGCCTGCTGACAGCTAAACCAAAGAAAGAGATTGAAGAACAATTTGATGAGTTCAAACAATTAATCAAGCCATAATCATCTAGCTGCCCGGAGTACTGGGCAGCTATTTTTCATCCTTTAGCAGGGGCTATTTTGCTCCAAGAACTGTTGCACGACCTGAATAAATCGTTCCGGCTCGTCCAGGTCAGGAAAATGCGCACTATGGTAAAAAGGGTGAAAACAGCTGTTTGGGAGATGATGATGAATGAGCTTAGAAAGGGGTATTCCTGTATTATAATCATGAATCCCCGCAATAATCAGCGTTTCCTGCCCTATTCGGCCTAACCGATTCACTAATGGCTCATCCCTTGTTTCATTTTGTAGTATGCCCATCATGTGTCCCGTGTTGACAAGCCCGCTTTTCTCCCATAAGGAGCGATTCAAACGGGCCTTTTCTTGATTCTGAAATAAGAGAAGGTCCACCTCTTTTGAATCAGCCAGATTCCAGACTAGCTCATATAAATCCGCCACCGGTAGCTCCTGGCGAATCAGTTCATTTATTTCCTTCAATATAGGAACATCAACGACTGACAGGAACCCGGCAATTTGCAGAACCTTCCCGATATTCAGCTCCAACAGACTCGGCCCAGACAATACGAGCCTCCCAATCTCTTCAGGCATCATATAGGCAATCTCCAGCGCAAGCTCACCGCCAAAGGAATATCCTAAGAGGTCAACCTTTTCATGACCGAGCCATTTCTTGATTAAATGAAAATCTGAAACAAGCTGCTCCATTCGATAATCGGTATCAATGGCTGGCTTTGCACTCCTGCCGCAGCCTCGTTGTTCATAGTAAATGACCGTTCGATTCTTTGAAAGAAGAGGTCCTGTCGTATGCTCAAAGGTGTAATGATTACCTCCCGGCCCGCCATGCAGAATAACAAGGGGTGTTGTCTCATGTTCCGCCCCTTCAATCTTGACCCAATGCTTGATGGAATGAACATCCACCTCATATATCCCATTCTCCATCATTCATCCCTCCACATAAATCATTCGTTGATTCTAGCCATAACTCCTCTAAATTAGACGAAAACAGCCGAGAGCCATTACTGCTCTCGGCTATTGATCTATTATTTATTTAACGGTGACCTTGGTCGCCTTGCTCTTATTCTTCGCTTTGTCGTAAGCATAAACACTCAAGGCAGTTCCTTTTTTCTGTGCCTTAATGGCCAACGTAAAGCTTCCCTTCGAATTGACCGTTGCTGTCTTCAATAGCGTACTGCCGCGATAGATCTTCACCGTTGCATTCTTTTCTGCTGTCCCGGTCACCTTTGTCGTCTTGCTTGTCACTTTATTGACCTTTGGCGCGGCAGGAGGTGTCTTATCGATGACGGTCATTGTCTTGCCTGAGCTGTAATTACCTGCTGCATCCCTGGCTTTCAAGACAATCTTTGTACCAGCTTTCTTCTTAGAGATGGCAATGGAATACTTGCCCGTACTGCTGTTGGCCTTAGCATTTCCGATTGATTTTCCGCTCACATACGCATAAACCCTTGAGCCTTTTTCAGCCGTTCCCGTGATGACCGTGTCGTTGTCATCGATTGTGTTGGCTTTTGGGGTATTTGGCGGAGTTTTATCGATGACGGTCATTATCTTGCCTGCGCTGTAATTTCCAGCCGCATCTTTTGCTTTCACCATTACCTTTGTTCCAGCTTTTTGCTTGGCAATCTTAATAGAATATTTGCCTGTAGTACCATCTGCTTTCACACTGCCAATGGATTTGTTATTCACATACGCAAAGACAGTTGAACCCTTCTCTGCTGTACCCGTGATGACCGTGTCATTGTCATCAATAGCGTTAACCTTTGGAACAGCCGGCTTCGTTCCATCTGTTACCGTAATGGTCCTCTTTTCATGAATAAGACCCTGCCCATCCTTTAATAGGAAGGTCAGCTTCGTCCCTTGTTTAAGCTTGCTGCTGATTTTGAGAGAATAGTTCTCGTTGGCAGCAGAAATTCCTCTGCTCTTCACTTTATCCGAACCAGTCACTGTAATGGAATATCCTTTTGCTACATTCCCTGTCACAGCAGTTGACTGGTCAGTCACTTTATTAACCGTAAAGATGGATTTCGCTAAATAACCAGAAGAGACGTATCCTTTCTCACCGCTATTTGTCTTCACTGGATACCATACAAATTGATTCTTACTTGTCTTGGTCTCATCATAGACGAAATTTCCGGTGATGGTCAAAACGGTACCTTTCGAAAGGGTTTTAAGTTCCTTGACTGATGTTCCCGGCGTTTTCCTTAGCTTCACACTATCTGTTGTTACCGCCTTGCTGTTCACAGAAAACCCAGCATGTGATGTTGTAATGACAGTTGATAATGTATATAGTTTCTTTTTGAAGACAATATTCTTTGTAGTAGTTGAATCATATTCAAAGTCATTCACTGTAAACGGGTATCTTCCCAAAGTTCTCCCCGCAAGTAAGTGATCACGTAAGTCTTGAAAGACTTTTTCCTGATAGGCCTCGCTGTTTACTGCACCTGTAGCCTTATACAACGGACTATTCGCAGGCTTTGTCCCGTTATAGGCCATCACTGGAAAGTACCAGTTCTCGATAACTGAACTGGATGCTCCTTTAATCTTCGGGAGATCTCCTCTTTTATACATGCTGGCTAATGTCTTTGCCCCAGCTTGAATATTATACGCGATATCATTCTTCAAACTTGTCTGATTATATTCTGGCTTATTCGTGATTTGCATAATACCAATTCCGCCGTCACTTGAAACATAAGGCTTTCCGTTAACAAACTGTCTCCAACCTGATTCTTCCCACGCAACCGCCTTAAGTACCTCAGGCGGAATTCCATTCTCGATTGCCGCGGCAGTCAGCAGACGATTTATTTCCTGAAAGTTTGGATTCGTATTCTCCGCAGCTGACGCATTATTCCATCCTATTCCGATAACCAACATAACCAATAAGAACGTTCGCAATAGAAATGACTTCACTTTTTCCTAATCTCCTCGCTAAGTAAACTACGAATATTCTAACACAGGAGAATAGGATAAATATTACATTGATGTTAAATTTTATATTTTCAGAGATTCTAGAAAATGGGCTAGTGCGGCACCAGGCTCTTCACCCGATACAATTGGGATAATGCCCCGCTCGCGCAGAATTCTTTCTTTAATGGGATTCTCACCTGCCATAAATATATAGCTTTTCGGTCGAATATGACCGAAGCTTGATTCATCCCATTGTTTCTGCAGTTTATACAGCATGTAGCGAATATTGATATCTGATAAGCTGTATCCGATGAACAGGAGCGATTTCTGCAAGGAATCCAAGCGGAGCTTAATGTCGATGGGGGTTTCGAAATCCAGCCGGTTAAAGTAATTGGATTCTGTTAGGACAAGAGAGGCGTCGTCATCAAAGTCACCATGGAATTTAATGATTTGCGTCACATCCGGTTTAATACTCGGGATATCGGCTACATTGGTGATTTTCACGTATTCCTCCCCATAATGGTCGAACGCATTCTCCAGCCATCGATCGAAATTGGTTGTATAAATAATCGGAAATCCAAGCTCGATGATAAGCTTATAAATAGTCGATTGGCTAATATCAATATGGGGGTTATGCCATTGTCGATCCATCCAGCTACGCAATCCGCCTAGTGATCCCTTCTGCAAATAATAGTACTCCGCCAGCAGCAGGAAATCACTGTTTCCCAATGCCTTAAAGGCTTCTCGGTCGAAATCGAGCAAATGAGCCATCTGGGCAATCATCTCTGAATAGGTGGGCAGGCCAAGATTTTTCGGCACACCAGAACCGATGAACAGAATGACTTCCTTATTCTTGATTGCTTTTGCCAGCTCCATGATCAACTTATCGAATCCCTCCTTCATTCTCTACAACATATGTATGACCCTATTAAGAAAACTAGACTGCCTAAATAGGCAGTCTAATTAAGCCCTTCACCCGCTGCTATTGCAGGTATTTGGCTTTACACTTAGATTTTCTTGATAGAGACAGCTGAACCAGTGCCTGCATACGTGAACGTAATGTTCCCATTGCCATTAGCCCAAGTAAGCACACTATCTGATAGACTCACAAAGCTTCCAGTACCAATCGTGTCATCACCGGCATACACCTTGATTTTGTCTCCCAATGTTAAATTATCCTCTGGTCTCATTTACATTTCCTCCTTAGTTCTTATTCTAGATATATATATTTACCGCAAGTCCTTTTTGACAAGGCACTCTCCCATTTTCAAAGGAAAACTTCAGATATTTATCAGAACTTTATTTTCGATTTACCTAGAGCACGCGGGGAGTTCGAGGGATGCGCCTATCTCCGCCGACAATCAAATAAAAAAGGCAGCTGCTCATGATACATAAGCTGCTGCCTAATCCATTACTTCTGCTCCTTAGATAGCGTTTCTTCTACTGCTGCTAATTTCTTTTTGACTTCTTCTATTAATTCCTCGCTGCTCTCCTCGCTTGATTCCAAAGTAAAATAAGCAACAGAGCTGCTTTCCTCAGATTCCGTTTCGATATCCTCTGCTGGTTTCTCCATCTCAATTAATTGAGGAATGGCTTCTTCCATATGGCTTATCTCTTGTGGCTCAGTGAATAGAGGAGAAAAATTGTCTATAGTGCCCGCTTCCTCCGGTTTGTTCAGCGGCGGCACACTCGCCTCGATGCCCATATCCTCCACTCTGGCAAGCTGCGGATTGTTCTCTTTTGACGGAGCTTCATTTTCTGCCTTTGTGACCTTTTCAGCTGATTGGTTTGTATTTTTCTTATCAGATGCGGTTTTCATTTTGTTTTCTGAGGTACTAGTGTCGCTGCCGATCTTTCTTATCCCAAGGTTTCCTCCAATATATTGAAAGGACACATGATTCTTCGCGTCTATCCAGATGAGTACATCATCAGTTGTTGCTAGAAAGGAGCCTGTTTCTTTATAAGGTTCAGCACCAGCATATAGCTGAAGTCGGTCACCAGGCTTAAACATCATGTTCAAAATGTCTGAGATTGAACCGAGCGGCAAGGATGATTTTGAAGAGGTTAGCCCTTCATTTGGCTGTGTATGTTCTTGATCCACTCTTAGCTCCTCCTTTCCCAAAGACTTTTTATATAGTATGCGCCCTGAGTAGAACCGTCTGAATCATATGCCTATACACATGAAATAGTTACGGGGATAAGATACATTTTCACTAGCATAGCTGCCTATTTTACTAGATGAACGTCACTATGCAAGAGATTTCCCCATACCTTATAACAACAGAAAGGAGGTCATGTAATGGCAACCTGTATCCTTTATATCAATTCTTCCATTAAACCTGTTGTTTTTTCCCCGTCAGCTATCTATATGAATGATCCCAGCTACCGGATAACTGATTGCTCCGGGCAGCCCTTATTTCAATCGAGAATATGGCAGCAGCTGATGAACCCCAATCGATTAAAGGCTAAGAAGAACTCATCACCTTCCATAGAGACAGTCCAGATAGCAGCCGCTCCAGTCAAGGGCAGCAGCCTGGCAAAAAAGCGTGTTAGACGGTTCCCCCGTTCACTAGCCCGCTTGTTTGAGCAGACGGCAAGGCAGGATTTCCTCTACCAGCAGCAGCTTTCCTTCAATCGTTTACGTGCATTGAAAATCCAACAGCAAAGCACCAGCCCATATCAGGTTAAAAAAGAACCCGATCATCCAGCTCTGCCGGAAGCTGCTTCCTTACAAACACCTTTACCAATAAAGAACCATGCCATTTCTCCGCCGCAGCAGTCATCATCTCCTGAGGTGACAGTCCCGCTTGAACAATCGGAGCTCTCATTAGAAGCAGATAGGCAGACAGCTCCAATAACAGAGGAGCAAGAAATAACTGCCGCTCGAGTCGTTGAGGAAAAAGTGACTGAGCATACGGTAGCCAGCGGTTTCAAAACAGGTGACAGGATTTCTCTTTCTTATGGTTCAGCCAAAATTGGGGAAGGGCATTTCATTCTGGCGGGTTCAAACTACCTAGTGTGGGAATATGACGGGGATATGCGTCTCCAATACATTGGAGATGGAATCCACATCGAGAAGCTGTAAGGAGAATTCCACTATTAACCTTTCACACATGCATAAAGGCTTGTATATACTGTTGACAAGTAACTGATTAGAAGCACGGCTCATCCGGCAAGAAAGCTTATGCGCATAACGGCGCTATTTTCTCGCCTTCCTTTTAACCAATTCTCGGACAACCATGCCTACTACATAACAAAGGAAGGAGGAATGAACCATGCCTGCCAGTGCTTTCGTTCTCGACTTAAGCCCATGCGGCATCGGCATCATCAGGAGCCTTGCTTCCATGGGGGTTCAAGTGCATGGCTATGATTGCCCCGAGAAATACAAAAAAGGACGTACACGGTTTGCAGACTGCAAGCCATGTCCTGACCCTCTAACACAGGATGAGTTCCTTCTGCAATTCCTTCTGAAGGAACGAGAACTCTTTCATGAAAACCCTATATTGCTCGCCGGTTCAGATGAATTCCTTCAATTCATATCGAAATATCGGGCAAGACTGTCCAAGCACTTCCTCTTTCTATTGCCTGACTCCTTATTAGTTGATTCCATCATTGATAAACGGCAGCTCATCCCCCTAATCAAGGAAAAACAAATAGATGCTCCAAAGACATTCATTGTTCATAATCCCTTGCGCTATCGAACCATCTTACGCGACATCAAGTTCCCCTGTGTCTTAAAGCCTGTATTCGGGTATGAATTTCGCAAGCATCTCAATCGAAAAGTGATTGTCATCGAGAATCTCCATCAACTCCGCAGAAATCTATTTCAATACAGCACGTTTGGCGAATTGCTGATTCAGGAAATTGTCGCTGGACCCGATGAAGCTATTTATCAGGTTGGCGCACTTTATGACGGGGAAAAACGGCTTAAGGCAGCCTTTATGGGGCGGAAACTGGATCAGTATCCTGCGCAATATGGATCAGGCACATTAGTTGAAAGCATCATAGAGGAAGAGGTGCTGGCAGAGGGGCTCCGCATCCTCGAGTTATTCAACGTGGTGGGGATTGCAGCAGTGGAACTCAAGAGGGACGTCACTGATGGCAAATTGAAATTCCTTGGCATCAACACAAGGCCTTGGCTCTGGCACAGCCTTGCGACAAGATGTGAGGTTAACCTTCCCTATCTTTATTATTTAACCTTGATAGACAAGCCATTTAAATCTGCCTTAGATCAGCAAGAGGGGATTCAATGGATTCATCTTGTACCCTATTTTCTCTCAGCTAGAGAAAAACGGAAAACCAAAAAAATCACCTGGTTTAAATGGGTTCGAACCTTGTTCAAACCGAAGGAATTTGCCCTCTTCAGATGGACAGATCCAATGCCGGCCATTCGTTATGGTCTTTCTAATCTGCTGACGGAATGGAGGACCAAGAGAACACTGCGAAGAATGAATCCAAAATGAAAGCCCCTAACTCCAATGGATTTAGGGGCCTCTCTATGAATTTCATCAGAACAGGTGCAGGATTAAAAAGAAAATGGGCGGAACCGCCAATGCGGGCAGTAAATTTAGTGTCTTGAATTTCTTAATATCAAGAATGCTCAAGCCGGATGCGAGAATCAGCAGCCCTCCTACAATAGACACTTCATTCAAAAGGTCTGTACTTAACGAGGCCTCCATGAAACCTGCCAATACATAAATAGACCCTTGCCAAAGAAACAAAACGACAGCCGCTATCGCGATGCCAATACCAAATGCAGAGGCTAGTACAATGGAGGTAATCCCATCAAGCATCCCATTTGCCATTAAATACGTGTAATTCTTATTCAAGGCTGCCTCGATTGGACCGAGAATTGATAATGTTCCAATACAAAATAACAAAATTGCTGTCGACAGCCCCTCTGCCAAACGACCGCTTGAATACCTGTTCACGAGTTTCGTAAATCTCGCATCCAAACCCAGTCTTTGTCCGAGCAGCCCTCCGGCAGCCAAGCTCACAATGAACAGGACAGGATATTGGCTGATAGGCATATACTGAACAACGGCATTGATTCCAAGACCCATTGCAGCTAATCCCATTGCATTCATGAGAATGGCATGATACTCATCCTTAATCCCCTTCTTAAAGATACTCCCGATTATGCTCCCCGCTATAATCATGGCTACATTGAATAGTGTGCCGTACATATAATCTGCTTCTCCTTCTGTCTCTCCTGAAAAATCAAATCCGAACGAATGTCGTCATAGCAAAAGAGTCCCCTATTTTAAAAATCTTCTTCCATAATCTTACCGTATCTTCCTAACAATTAGCATCCAGAAAAGACAGCGTGAATATCTTTTTTTGATGAGAAGAGGTCTGGTACCACCTGCATATTCAAGCAGGATTGCTACCAAGTTAACGGATATGGTGATATTCAGCCTTCTGATGATACAGTGAATAATTGGCGTTCTATCGCTGTCTAGAGACTCTGCTCATTGTAGGAATTGAGCCGTAGACAAATGCTAAATACCGGATGCTTTCATGCCTATTTCCTTTCCAACTAAAAACGCCGAACTATTTTATGCGCAGTTTAAGATAGTTCGGCGTTTTTTTTAGTTTAGTTCTGTGAAGATGAATGTTGATATTAAGACACCGTTGATTGTAGTGGAAGGCGGTTGACTCCTGCGGGATTAGCGGACAGGGGAGACCCCGCAGATGCGAACAAGCACTCGAGGAGGCTCCCCGACCGCCCCGCGGAAAGCAACCGCCTGCAACGGAAATCAACGATTTAGATTAACTTTGCCTAAATTTCAGTGCAACATTCGGTTTTGGACACTGCAAATTCAGTTATGTCCCAACCTCTTTATTTTTGTACAAAAAAACCCCTGAAACCAGCGCGTCCGCCTGTTCAGGGGTTCTCAGCAATAGCTGTTCAGCTATTATTTTTTAAGGTTGTAGAAAGATGCAAGACCTTTGTATTCAGCTAAATCGCCAAGCTCGTCTTCGATGCGAAGAAGTTGGTTGTATTTAGCGATACGGTCTGTACGGCTCATAGAACCAGTTTTGATTTGGCCAGCGTTTGTTGCAACAGCGATGTCCGCGATTGTGGAATCTTCTGTTTCACCAGAACGGTGAGATACAACAGCTGTGTAGCCAGCGCGTTTAGCCATTTCGATTGCATCGAATGTTTCAGTCAATGTACCGATTTGGTTAACTTTGATAAGGATAGAGTTAGCAATGCCTTTCTCGATACCTTCAGCAAGCTTTTTAGTGTTAGTTACGAACAAGTCGTCACCTACTAATTGTACGCGATCGCCGATGCGCTCAGTTAGCAATTTGTGACCTTCCCAGTCGTTTTCGTCTAAACCATCTTCGATAGAGATGATTGGGAATTCGTTGATTAATTCTTCATAGAAGTTAACCATGTCTTCAGAAGAAAGACCAGTGCGGCCTTCGCCTGCTAGATCGTATTTCTTCGTTTCTTTGTTGAAGAACTCAGAAGATGCAACGTCCATTGCAAGGTATACGTCTTTACCAGCTTCGTAGCCAGCTTTAGTGATTGCTTCGATGATTACTTCAAGAGCTTCACGGTTAGAACCAAGGTTTGGAGCAAATCCGCCTTCGTCACCTACAGCAGTGTTCAAGCCTTTACCGTGAAGAACGTTTTTCAAGCTGTGGAATACTTCAGCACCCATGCGGATAGCTTCTTTGAAAGTAGGAGCTCCAACAGGCATGATCATGAATTCTTGGAAGTCAACGTTGTTATCAGCGTGAGAACCACCGTTGATGATGTTCATCATTGGAGTTGGAAGCTGTTTCGTGTTGAATCCGCCAAGGTAACGGTATAAAGGAATGTTTAGGAAGTCAGCAGCAGCGATTGCAGCAGCCATGGAAACGCCTAGGATTGCGTTTGCACCTAATTTACCTTTGTTTTCAGTTCCGTCAAGCTCGATCATTGCTTTATCGATGCCAGCTTGGTCAAGAACGTGCATGCCGATGATTTCTTCAGCGATGATGTTGTTTACATTGTCAACTGCTTTTTGAACACCTTTTCCAAGGTAGCGGCTCTTGTCGCCATCGCGAAGCTCAACTGCTTCGTATTCACCAGTAGAAGCACCAGATGGTACTAACGCGCGTCCGAATGCGCCAGATTCTGTTTCGATTTCTACTTCAACTGTTGGGTTACCGCGGGAGTCAAGGACTTCGCGTGCATATACGTCAATAATGATTGGCATTGTATAATTCTCTCCTTTTAAATCAAAGAATGTTTTATTCATCATTAGTTTGCACAAATGATTATTTCTTAATTAATGATTTTCCAGTCATTTCTTTCGGTTGTTGTACGTGAAGAAGATCAAGCATAGTTGGAGCTAAGTCTCCAAGAATACCGCCCTCACGAAGTTCAACGTCTTTGTCTGTTACGATAACAGGAACTGGGTTTGTTGTATGAGCAGTCATTGGGTGGCCATCAGGAGTGATGACTTCATCCGCATTACCGTGGTCAGCTGTAATGATGGCTTTTCCGCCCATAGACAAGATTTTATCCACGATTTTGCCTAGGCACTCATCAACGGTTTCAACTGCTTTGATTGTCGGCTCAAGCATACCAGAGTGACCTACCATGTCTGGATTAGCAAAGTTCAGGATGATGGCATGATGATTGTCTTCTTCCAATTCCTTCATAAGTGCGTCTGTTACTTCATACGCGCTCATTTCCGGTTTAAGGTCATAAGTAGCAACCTTTGGAGAATTGATCAAGATGCGTTTTTCGCCAGGGAATTCCGCTTCACGCCCGCCGCTCATAAAGAACGTTACGTGAGGGTATTTCTCTGTTTCAGCAATACGCAATTGCTTCAAGTTGTTTTGAGACAACACTTCACCAAGTGTGTTATCAAGGTTTGTCGGCTTGAATGCCACATATCCTTGAACCGTTTCACTGAAGTGCGTCAAGCAAACGAAGTACAAGTTTTTCGGGAATCCTGGTCCACGGTCAAATGAACGGAAGTCCTCGTTTGTAAATACGTTTGAGATTTGGATAGCTCGGTCTGGACGGAAATTGAAGAAGATAACGGAATCATTATCTTGAATTTTCGCCACAGGCTGTCCATCTTCCTTTGTAATAACAGAAGGAAGAACGAACTCGTCAAAGATTCCATTGTTATAGGAGTCTTCTACGACTTCCATTGCAGAAGAGTAAGCAGGTCCATCTCCGTAAGTCATGGAACGGTAAGATTTCTCTACACGATCCCAGCGTTTGTCGCGGTCCATGGAATAGTAGCGTCCAGAGATTGTCGCAAACTGACCAACGCCTGTTTCCTTGAATACTTCTTCTGTTTGTCTAATGTATTTTTCAGCAGTCTTAGGACCGACATCGCGGCCGTCTAAAATGCCGTGTACATAAACGTTTTTGAAGTTTTCTTTTGCACAAAGACGAAGCAATGCGAAAAGATGGTCGATGTGGCTATGTACGCCGCCATCGGATAGTAAGCCCATAAGGTGAAGGGCTGTGTTATGCTCTTTCGCGTGGTTAATTGCACCAAGGAAGGTATCGTTCTTTTCAAATTCGCCTTCACGGATTGCTAAGTTCACACGTGTTAAGCTTTGGTACACAATACGGCCGGCGCCAATGTTTAAGTGGCCAACCTCAGAGTTACCCATTTGGCCTTCAGGAAGACCAACGGCTTCTCCGCTTGCCGTTAAATAATTGTGTGGGAATTCTGCCCAAAAGCGGTCAAAGTTCGGTTTCTTTGCTTGTGCAACAGCATTACCTTGTTCTGTGTCACGTGCTCCGAAACCATCTAGGATGATTAACGCAACTGGTTTTTTGCTCATTTAGAAACAGCCTCCAATAAACCTAAGAAAGAAGCTGGTTGAAGGCTTGCGCCGCCAACTAATGCACCATCAATGTTCTCTTCTGCAAGATATTCTTTGATGTTCTCAGGTTTTACGCTTCCGCCGTATTGGATGCGAACCGCAGCCGCAACGTCAGCGTTGAAGCTTTCTGCAACTGTTTGACGGATATGGCCGCAAACTTCATCTGCATCTTGTGCTGTAGAAGATTTGCCTGTGCCGATAGCCCAGATTGGCTCATAAGCGATAACAGCTTGTTTAGCTTGCTCGTCTGTAAGACCAGCGAACGCCTTTTTGATTTGGTCTGCAACCAAGTCTTTTGTTTTGCCTGCTTCACGCTCTTCAAGCGTTTCACCGCAGCAAACGATTGGCGTTAGGTTATGTTTGAACGCAGCCAATGTTTTCTTGTTAACAGATTCGTCTGTTTCATTGAACATTTCTCTGCGCTCAGAGTGACCTAGGATTACGTATTGTACGCCTAAGTCTGCAAGTGCAACAGGGCTTACTTCGCCTGTGAAAGCACCGTTCTCTTCAAAGTGCATGTTTTGTGCACCTACAGCAACGTTTGTCCCTTTAGTTGCTTCAACAAGCTGACCAAGGAATGGAGCCGGACTGCAGACAACAGTATCAACTGCATCATTTGAAGGAACAACATTTTTAACTTCTTCCACGAAGCTGATCGCTTCAGAAAGAGTTTTATTCATTTTCCAGTTACCAGCGATAATTGGTTTACGCAATTTAAAACATCCTTCCTCTTTTTCAGAAATGCCTATTCGTCTGTATTTTACCAGGGCCCTTGGCAAAATACACCCTGTATAGGAAATTTCCTGAGAGTATTCTTATTTATCGTTTAAAGCAACTACGCCAGGAAGCTCTTTGCCTTCGATGAACTCAAGGGAAGCTCCGCCGCCTGTAGAGATGTGGGACATCTTATCAGCAAGGTGGAATTTCTCAGCAGCCGCTGCAGAGTCTCCTCCGCCAACTACGCTGAACGCATCGGAATTAGCTAGCGCTTCTGCTACACCTTTTGTACCGTTAGCGAATTTATCAAATTCAAATACGCCCATAGGTCCGTTCCAGATGACTAATTTAGAGTTTTTGATGACATCTGCATACAATTCAACTGTTTTCGGTCCAATATCAAGGGACATCCAGTCAGCTGGGATTGCATCGATATCAACGATTTTAGATTCTACGTTTTCGCCGAATTCAGGAGCGATAACCGCATCGATTGGCATGTAGAATTTAACACCTTTTTCTTCAGCTTTTTGCATGAAGGATTTAGCTAAGTCGATTTTGTCTTCTTCTAAGAGGGAAGTACCGATTTCGTAGCCTTTAGCTTTGATGAATGTGTAAGCTAAACCACCGCCGATGATCAAGTTATCCACTTTATCAAGAAGGTTTTCGATTACGCCGATTTTATCTTTAACTTTCGCTCCGCCGATGATAGCTGTGAATGGACGTTCTGGGTTAGACATTGCTTTGCCAAGTACATCCAATTCTTTTTGCATAAGGAAACCGGAAACAGCAGGAATGTGTTTTGCGATTCCTTCAGTAGAAGCGTGTGCACGGTGAGCGGCACCGAATGCATCGTTAACGAAGATATCTGCTAAGGAAGCAAATTCTTTTGCTAGTTCAGGATCGTTTTTCTCTTCACCTGGGTAGAAACGAACGTTTTCAAGCAATAGAACATCGCCATCGTTCATTTTTTCGATTTGAGCTTTTACAGCGTCGCCATAAGCTTCGTCTGCTTTTCCTACTTCTTTGCCAAGAAGCTCGCTCAATTTAATCGCTACAGGAGTTAAGCGAAGCTCTTCCTTCACTTCACCCTTTGGACGGCCCATGTGGCTTGCAAGGATAACTTTCGCACCTTGTTCCATTAGGTATTGGATTGTTGGAAGTGCTGCACGGATACGCGTATCATCCGTGATTGTACCGTTTTGCATCGGAACGTTAAAATCTACACGGCAAAATACTTTTTTGCCTTTTACATCAATGTCTTTAATTGATTTTTTGTTCACTGTAGGAACCTCCTTAAAATCAAAACAATGTGCTTAGAAACAGTTTCTGCCCTGAACTGTCCAAGCTTCATTCACCTTAAACCTCTGCCCAAAGCTTAATCCTGAATGAAAACAAAAAAACAAGGGAAAGGGGAATCTTCCCCTTCCCCCTCAAGTTGACAATTATATTAATTGCTCAGACATCCAAAAGGATTCGAATTAAAGACCTTTTTTAGCGATGTAAGCTGCAAGGTCTACTACACGGTTAGAGTAGCCAGTTTCGTTATCGTACCAAGAAAGTACTTTAACCATGTTGCCATCCATAACCATAGTAGAAAGTGCATCGATAGTAGAAGATTGAGTAGTTCCGTTGTAGTCACGAGATACTAATGGAAGCTCGCTGTACTCAAGAATACCTTTCAATTCGCCTTCAGCAGCAGCTTTCAAAGCAGCGTTTACTTCTTCAGCTGTAACTTCTTTTTCAAGTTCTGCAACAAGGTCAACTACAGAAACGTTTGGAGTTGGTACACGCATAGCCATACCGTTCAATTTACCTTTAAGTTCAGGCAATACAAGCGCAACAGCTTTAGCAGCACCAGTAGTTGTTGGGATCATGCTTTCAGCAGCAGCACGCGCACGACGGTAGTCTTTGTGCGGCAAGTCAAGGATTTGTTGGTCATTTGTGTAAGAGTGAACTGTTGTCATCATACCGCGTTTGATACCGAATTTGTCATTCAATACTTTAGCGAATGGAGCCAAGCAGTTAGTTGTGCAAGATGCGTTAGAGATTACATCGTGGTTAGCCGCATCGTATTTATCTTCGTTAACACCCATAACGATTGTGATATCTTCGTCAGATGCAGGTGCAGAGATGATAACTTTTTTAGCGCCAGCTTCGATGTGTTTCGCAGCGTCAGCACGTTTTGTGAAACGGCCAGTAGATTCAACAACGATATCTACGCCAAGATCTCCCCAACCAAGTTGAGCTGGATCTCTTTCAGCAAGAACTTTAACGCGGTGTCCGCCAACTACTAGGTAGTCGCCGTCAACTGTTACTTTTTCTTCTAAAGTTCCGTGTACGGAATCATATTGTAAAAGGTGTGCAAGCATTTTTGCATCAGTTAAATCGTTTACTGCTACGATTTCAACCTCAGGGTTTTTCAACGCTGCACGGAATACGTTACGTCCAATTCTACCAAAACCATTAATACCTAATTTTACTGCCATTAGAAGGTTCCTCCTTTTGGAATCTTAGTAAATAATTTTTATTCAAAAGGGTGTTAGCCCTTAAGTAACTGAATTGCTGCACCTTCATCCGTAATTAAAATCGGTTTCTTCGGTGCCATTTTGATGTAGGCTTTGATGGCCTTTGCCTTTGAAGCTCCCCCGGCAACCGCGATGACATGCTCGATATTCGGCAGATCATCTAATTGCAGTCCAATGGTACGGACTTTCTGAATTATGTTTCCATCTTCATCGTAATAATATCCAAACGCTTCGCCAATTGCCTGATTTTTTTCAAGCTCATTGAGCTCACCAGCGGATACTTTCCTTCGTTCAGCCATGGTTTTCGCTTCGCCAATCCCATGGAGGACAATATTAGAGGATTTCAACAAATCCAGCACTTCCCCAATTGCAGGTTCACTCGTTAATGTGTTGTAGGCTGCTTCGCTTAGATTATCTGGAACATACAAAACACGATAACGGGCATTCATCTTCTCAGCCATTTGTTCACAGACTGTATTAGCCTGATAGCTGGCCCCCTTACCGAGTCCTCCTCTTGCAGGAACAAAGAGTATATCCTCGACATTTGGGAGTTCCGAAACATTCGGCAGCATCTTACCGATAGCGGCCATCGTTGTTCCACCTGTTACGGCAATGATATTTTTACCCGTAAGCAGACTTTTCATACGCGCAGCTCCTGCACGTCCCAATTCATCAATAACCCATGGAGAAGTATCGCTGTCTCCATTGACAATGATGACTTTGTCGATATCCAATTTTTCCTGTAGAAGGTGCTCCATTTCGTCTATACCCGAAAGTTGCCGTATTACACCACCAAGGTTATCCAATACTTCCTGCCCTTCATTCGTTACTGTCATTCCGGAGCTTGCGATATCAATCAATTTCTGCTCCTTCAAGAACTCCACTTCACTCCGCAAAGTTCTTTCCGTAATGTTCAGTGTTAAGGAAAGGCTTCTTCTGCCGACTGGCTGCATTGTGCGAATCGACCGCAGAATATTGTATCGTTTTTGCATGACCTCGAATATATCGGGAATTAACTTTTTTTGTAAATGGAGAGATCCATCCATATAAATTCAAACTCCTTTAATATAATCCTTGGTCATTTTATGTCCAGGTGAGACATTTTGTGTCCCTGTTTATGTAAAAAAAATAACTCCTGATGTACCTATATATTATCAGGAGTTTTCTTGAAATACAATAGATTAAATTGTGAACTTATGAAATCATGCCAATACATGGCGAACATCATCGATATCGATTTTTCCATATTGTATGATTTCCCCGTCAACTTCTACGACTGGAATCATCAAACCATATTGCTCGAGCAACCGATCATTCGCATAAATGTCCACTTCCAGCAGGGTAAACGTCTTCTCGCGCTGCAGTAATTTCAATAAGTCTTTTGCCTCCTCACAAAGAGGACAATCCTTCTTCGTATAAAAATGAACGATAGGAACTCTCACAATACTAACCACCTGTCTCTTAATAAATGTAGTTTTCTATATACCCCGAATATTCCTATTAATAACGTCTTCTTTTCGAAGAGGAAGGAATTCTCATTTGTTCCCTATATTTAGCAACCGTTCTTCTTGAAATGACAATGCCCCGGTTTTGTTTCAGCTCGTCGGCAATAGCCTGATCAGACAACGGTGCCTCCTTCTCCTCTAAAGCGATTAAATTCTCGATTTCCTTCTTTACCTTTAAAGCGGATGCATCAGCACTCTGTTCTGTTTGCAGCCCAGCTGAGAAAAACATCCTCATCGGGATGATCCCAAATGGCGTTTCCATCATCTTATCACGAACGGCTCTGCTCACGGTTGACTCATGCATCCCAATAAGCTCAGCAATATCCTTCATCACAAGTGGTTTTATGAAATCCGTTTTGCCTGTGACAAAATACTCAATCTGCTTTTCAATTATGGCATTTGTCACATGAAGAAGTGTTTCATTTCTTTGTTGAATCGCCTTTTGCAGCCACTTATACTCCATCCGTTTCTGATGGATATAACGCATGGCCGCCTCATCCTGCTGCCCCTCAATCCCAATGGCAAATTCCCTTATCCTCACTCGACAAGACTCGACAATCTCTGCTATGAGCTTGCCCTTTGATGGAAAGACCCTTACATCCGGCAGCGTATACTGGGAGCGCTCAGAGCCAAATGCTGCTCCAGGACGCGGATTATAAGCCTGTATTTGATCAAAGATACGCTGAATCTCCACGACTGGCACATCAAGTGTTCTTGATAGCTCCTTCCATCTCTTCTCTACAAATGATGTGAAATAATCTGTCAGCAAAACCTTTAATAAAGCGCTTTCATTTTTATTCCTTCGTGCTTGGATAAGCAGGCATTCACTAAGGCTCTCTGCTCCTACTCCTGCAGGATCTAACGTCTGAAGAATGGTCTTGGCTACTTCCCATTCAGCCTTCTGAACAGGGAAAACCGCATTGACCTCCTCGTAGGTAAGCCTTAAATATCCATTATCATCAATATTATCAATCATATAATTCAGTACTTTTTGCTCTTTGGCATCCATTACCTTAAAAGGAATCTGCCCCTTTAAATAGGCATGTAAGCCAGGACGGTCATCACTGATTTGATTGATCCATGACATATCCCCATGCTTGCGGCCGCTGGGCGGCTCATATCCGCTCTCCACTTCAATCAATGGATTATCGAGTGCCTTGCTCTCCATAAAAGCGGTTAGTTCAATGGCTGGATACTGCAGAAGCATAATTGCCTGGCTCAACTCCGGCGTCATCGCCAGCTTCAAGCTCTGCTGTTGAAACAATCCCATCTCCATCTTCAACAACCTCGCCTCCTGCCTCATAGTACTTACTTTAATAGTAGTGAATGGTATCTATTTGAGCAAGGGAAAGATTGGGGATTTTGGGATAATAAGTTACAAAAGAAATTACCTCTCCACCGGTTGTGTCAATAAAAATTATGGCAGCCTCCATTTAAGACCAGTCCCGAAAATTAGACTGCACTGCATACTCTGGCATCTACCTGAGAAGTTATAAGCGCAGAACACCTCGGTTCCATTATCGTCGACGCGCCCGGATCACCCCATATATTTGTACCTGTCCTACTATCAATATGAGAGAGAAAACAAAAAAGCTCTTCAAGCAATTGCTTGAAGAGCCTCTCTTGCATAACCGGTACGCCCTTGGAGGGAATCGAACCCCCAGCTCAAGAACCGGAATCTTGTGTTTTATCCGTTAAACTACAAGGGCAAAATGTTAGCCTACAAAAATATATTATAATGAACATCAATCGATTTGGCAAGAACAATCATGTGAAGGTTTACAATACTAAAACTTGGGTAAGATGGTTAGCAGGAAACTTTCATGAAATGTTGGCGTGTAGTCTCTTCTCTATTTGAAACTTTCCCATACATAACCCGAGGAAAGACCTAACCCTGCCATGAATTTTTCCGAAAATATCTTCATCATGCGTCTTTTGTTTGACCTTTATTGACCAAAAGGTGTATGATAAAAACACGAAGTGAATATGTTTTAATACATAAAGGAGGAGAAACTAATGAATTTAATCCCTACAGTCATTGAACAAACAAACCGCGGGGAACGTGCTTACGATATTTATTCCCGCTTGCTTAAAGACCGTATTATCATGCTTGGAAGCGCCATCGATGACAATGTGGCTAACTCCATCGTTGCACAGCTTCTATTCCTGGAAACAGAAAACCCGGAAAAAGACATTTACCTATACATTAACAGCCCTGGCGGAAGCATTACAGCTGGTATGGCGATCTATGATACAATGCAGTACATCAAACCGCAAGTCTCCACTATCTGTATCGGTATGGCAGCATCCATGGGTGCTTTCCTTCTTGCTGCTGGTGAGAAAGGCAAACGTTTTGCCCTTCCTAATAGTGAAGTCATGATTCACCAACCGCTTGGAGGAGCGCAAGGCCAAGCGACTGAAATCGAAATCGCCGCTAAACGCATTCTCTTCATGCGTGAGCGCTTAAACCAAATTCTAGCTGAACGTACAGGTCAATCACTTGAAACGATTCAGCGTGATACAGAGCGTGACAACTTCATGACAGCTGACCGCGCCCTTGAATATGGTCTTGTAGACCGCATCATCACTCGCAACGTAACAGACGCTGCCAAGAAAAACGACTAATCAATTATGATTCTAAGAAGCAGACAGGAAATCTAACCGGATTTCCTGCCTGCTTTTTTTAATGCCTCCTCTCTACATTTTACCTCTCTAATAGTTTATCACTTTACCAAAATAAAGATACATGTTAGTATAAACCATACTTACAATCTACCTTTTAAGGAGTGCTGATTATGTTCAAGCAAATAGGCCGACATCGACATCATCATAACAGCTGACCCTTATGCTCATATAAATCATGGGCACGGGTCATTTACCCGCGCCCGCATTGGATGATTACCCGTGCGGAAAGATGTCTGCATGGGTTTTTACGTTTACTTTTATACACAGAGGAGAAATACAGCATGAATCAAAAAAATTGGGGTTTTTGGATCTTAACAATGTTCGTCGTTGGAAATATGGTCGGAGGCGGCATCTTCATGCTCCCAGCCAATCTAGCAAAAGTAGCAAGTCCAACAGGAGCCACACTAGCCTGGCTGTTGACAGGGTTCGGAGTGCTGATGATTGCGCTCGTATTCGGTAATCTCGCCATCCGCAAACCGGAATTGAAGACAGGTCCGCAAAGCTATGCGCAGGCATTCTTCAAATCACCGAAGGCAGGCAAAATTGCAGGCTATGCGGTTGCTTGGGGATATTGGGCAGCTAACTGGGCAGCGACTGCGTCTGTCATCATATCATTTGCCGGCTATATGTCTACCTTCTTTCCAATCATGGTCAGTGAAAAAATCATCTGGTCAGCAGGTGCATTCACGCTTGAGTTAGGGAAGCTCTTAACATTCGCCGTCTGCTCAATCATGCTTTGGGGTATTCAATACATTCTTGTCCAAAGCTTCAATAGTGCCGGCAGATTGAATTTACTCGCCACCATCACTAAGGTGATTGGTTTCACCTTATTCATTGTCGCAACTATCTTTATCTTTGACTCAGCCAATCTGCTGAACGGCAAAGATTTCATCACGGCTGATGGAACAAGCAGCAACCTGCTCGGACAATTAAACGGAGCTGCGATTGCGACCCTGTGGGCCTTCATTGGCGTTGAAGCAGCCGTTATGCTCTCCAACAGGGCTAAATCACAATCAGATGTTAAAAAAGCCACTATCACAGGCTTGATTATCGCTATTGCCATCTATGTTGGCATCACCTTATTGACAATGGGTGCCCTTTCTCAAGAGGAGCTTCAGCAATCACAAAAGCCGCTTGTTGATGCCCTTCAGGTTGCCATCGGCACGAAGGGAGCCTATATCCTGGCAGGACTTGCCCTCGTTTCCCTTTTCGGTTCAACTGTCGGTTGGATCGTGGTCAGTTCAGAGGTGCCTTATCAAGCAGCAAGGGCTAATCTGTTCCCAACTGCATTTGCCAAAACAAATAAAAAAGGAAGTCCAGTATTCTCTTTAACGGTGACCAATCTATTAACGCAATTTTTCTTGTTCGCAACCATCTCAGGCACAATCATGGAAGCCTACCAATTTGCGATGGTGGTCGCGACACTAGCATACTTGATTCCCTATTTGGTCTCTGTCATTTATCAGTTGAAACTGGTCATCACAGGTGAAACGTATGAGAATCGGCAGCGTTCACGCAGAATCGACACCATCATCACGGTACTAGCCTTGATTTACTCTCTTTGGGTTATTAAAACAGGCACAGCTGACTTAAAGACCTTCTTCCTAGGCATTGGACTTTTCGGATTAGGGCTTGTCTTATATCCGTTCCTAATGAAAAAGAAACCAACTCGATAAATCTTTATGAAAGGAGCCATCCCCAGATTGGATGGCTCCTTTTTTTATTTTCATTAGGTATTTAATCACGATATCTATACTCTTACCCAGAACTATTTCACTATTTTTCGGAAAATTAGAGGAATTATGACAATTAACTTCGAATATTAACATTCTGAATTCAACACAAAAATTAGGGGGAATTGATTTGCGTGCAAAACCATTATTAACTGCCGCCTTTGCTGCCGCCTTGACACTCACTACCTGGGCACCTGGAGCAATGACAAAGCAAGCATTTGCTGATACAGCTGCCTCCAGTGAAAAAACGCACGAGCATGTATCCGGACCATTCGACCGTAGCATCGCCAATGAGGAACGCTTAATTAAGATGCTTAAAAAGGAAGGGTATATCAAGAAAAACGCCTCTAAGAAAGAGGAGCAAGCCCAGCTGGATAAGTACTTGAAAAACAAGGAGAAAAGCCTAAAAAAGGATAACTCCAAAGAATTCGATAAAGAAAGAAAAGCCCTTCAAAAGAAACTGGATAAGAAAAAAGGCAAAGGCTCCAAAGGAAAAGGGAAAGACCCTGACAACAAACCAATCCAGTCTGTAAAAGAGGAAAAATACCGCGGGGATGTACAAGAAGATAAAGTACTAGTCCTAGCCATTGAGTTCCCTGATTATGCCCGTAATAATGTACGTCCAGAGGACTCTGATATGTATTATAAAGATTATCCAAACGAACATTACGAGGATATGGTTTTCGGCAAAAAAGGCTATAAGGGACCAAACGGCGAAAAACTTATCTCTATGAAACAATACTATGAACAGCAATCGGGCGGAAGCTATACCGTTGACGGCGAAGTTGCCGGCTGGTATCAAGCCAAGTATCCTGCTGCTTACTACGGAGGCAACGTTCCAACTCCTGACGGCAGTGACCAAAATCCGCGTGACCTTGTCAAAGAAGCACTTGAAGCAGCAGCGCTGGACCCGAACATTGATTTATCCGAATATGACCAAGAGGACCGCTATGACCTTGATGGCGACGGAAACACACGCGAGCCGGACGGCATGGTTGACCACTTAATGATCATCCACTCTGGTGTCGGTGAAGAAGCTGGCGGCGGAACACTTGGCGGAGATGCTATTTGGTCTCACCGCTGGAACCTAGGAAAAGTATTCCCAATTGAAAACACGGAAACAGACGTAGAATACTGGAATGGCAAAATGGCCGCTTATGATTACACCATCATGCCAATCGACGGGGCAGCCGGCGTATTCGCCCATGAATATGGACATGATCTTGGCCTGCCGGATGAATATGACACGCAATACAGCGGACAAGGCGAGGCTGTTGCTTACTGGTCCATCATGGCAAGCGGTTCTTGGGCAGGTAAGATTCCAGGTACAGAGCCAACCGGATTCAGCCCATATGCTAAAGAATACCTGCAAAGCAAACAAAACAGCAACTGGCTAAAATATGAAGAAATAGACATTGCGGACCTAAACAAAAAGGGCACACAATATTTGCTTGACCAAGCCAATTCAAAGGGCACGAATTTGGATGCCTTGAAAATCAACTTGCCGGATAAACTGACAAAGGTAAATACGCCATACAGCGGACAATATGAGTACTATAGCGGCAAAGGCAATAACCTGGATAATTCCATGTCAACAGCCCTTGATTTGACAGGTAAATCATCCGCTCAATTATCCTTTAAAATCTGGTATCAAATTGAACAGGACTGGGATTACGGCTCCATTCAAGTAAAAGAAAGCGGCAGCAGCACTTGGGAGACCATTCCTGGCAACATCACCACTACAGCAAATCCGAATAACCAAAACCCAGGAAACGGGATCACTGGCACATCAAATGGATGGGTTGACGGAATTTTCGACCTCTCTGCCTATGCCGGTAAGAAAATTGACCTTCGTTTCAACTACTGGACAGATGTCGCAGCCATTGACGTCGGCTACTACGTAGACGATATCGTAATCACAGCTGATGGCACACAAATTTTAGCTGATAATGCAGATGGAGCGAATTCTGCCTTTACCCTTGCAGGATTCAAGAAAGATGAAGGTAAATTCGCAAGCGATCACTACTACCTAGTAGAATGGAGAAACCATAAAGGTGTCGACACTGGACTTGCTAACATTAAACGCGGCAAATCCCTTATGAAATATGACGGCGGCATGGTCGTATGGTATGTCGATGACAGCTATTCTGACAACTGGACAGGTAAACATCCAGGAGAAGGCTATCTAGGAGTCGTGGACGCTGACCAAGGCGCCATCAAATGGAGTGATAACTCAATCGCAGCAACACGCTACCAAATTCACGATGCTGCGTTCCGCTTAACCAAGCCAGACAAAATGTTCATCGATTACACAAGCCTTACTGGCTTAACCATGACAGACAATGACACAAAAGCCTACCCTATCTTCGACGACAGCAAAAACTACCTGAATCCGCATCTTCCTGATGCCGGACGAAACGTCCCGACATACGGTCTCAAGATCGAAGTCGTCAACCAGAGCAAAGACTACTCCGTTGGTAAGATTGTCGTAAAGAAAAATTAATGAAAAAACTCCCGGTGCTGATGATGGCACCGGGTGTTTTTCTGCTAGAATGGCTTTCTATATCATCTCAGCAGGCAATAGGTAAAATCAAAATGGCGTAATTCGAGAGGTTTTTGCAGGCAATCCCTTAGAAAAACCGTTAACTTTTTCTTTTTACTCTTCTCGAGCTGCCCGGTCTTCTTTTTTAAATAAATATTTTCAGGATTCCTTGGTTTAAGGGCCATTTTTGCTTGTTTAAGGGCGAAATTGTTGGAGTATGGGCGGAACGGCGGCGGTATGGGCGAAAACTCTAGGTTAAGGGCGATACCGCTAACCAAGAATAACCTGGGTTAGAAAATCTGATGCTCCCCAGAGGAAGCCTTAATATCAAAACAGCGTAATTAAAGAAATTTTAACAAAAATCCACTTAAAAATCTTCATTTCCCTTCAAAAATACCATCAGCTTGTCTGTTTTGACCTTTTGGGGAGGGATCGGTCTTCGTTTTAATCGCTAGAGAGCCTGATTTCCTAGTTTATGGGCGAATTTTGACCAGTTAAGGGCGATAATACTTGAGTATAGGCAAATCATCAGTCAATGATAGCTTCGATTAGGAGATTTGCTGCTCCAGATAGGAAGGCTGGATATCAAAATGGCGTAATTAAGTAGGTTTTCTCAGACAATCTTCAGGGTCAACTCCTGTTCTTAGGGTGCTGGATATCCCAAGGCTAAGGC
>NZ_JBJEFJ010000166.1:0-6351 GCF_051873915.1 Pradoshia sp. | reverse complement strand
TAGGAATGCGGGTTGGAGGGGTGTGTTTTCGGAAAACTTTATTTTGGTTACACAGAAGGTGTAACCATAAAATAAAGTTTTCCGATTTAGACTCGGTTTTCGGTAAAATAAAGTTTTCCGATTTCCGGGTCTTTTTCAATATCTAGCCGGGTTCCATCCAATACGATTCCGGGCTTTTTTCTGTGCTCATTCCTCATGATCCAGAGGGAAAGTTCCCGCTCACATTAATCTCTTATGCCCCTCTAACCATTGCCACTACAGGCTTTTTCAATAGGTTGCTCAGGCTGCTATTCGATTAACAGTGAAAGAGCGGTCCCTTTCTGTTTTGGTTATAATAATAAAATATTAACTTGACTTCCAACCATTTATCGTAAATACCTTCCTCATATGGTTCGATATACAATGAATGTGTGCTTCTTAATCCACAATTTATCCTCCTTTGCTTTTTGATCTGCTTTTTTTACTTCTGCTCCGGTAAAAATTTCAGATTTTAAAAGTCATTTATTTGCAATATTAACCCCAGGTTCATTTTTTGAATCAGTCAAATCGAGCAATTCTTTTTCTTTATTCTCTATATACTGTATACCTACTAACTCTAATAGTAAGCTAAAAGGAACATCCATGATGACTTTCCGTAAATCATAAGGGATTCATTGAAAAGGAATGAAGTCGATTACTTGAGAAAAGGTCATTAAATCATGTGGTGCTTCGTTGAAAGAAAGTGTGACTATCTAGTTCACAGATAGAGACAAAAAAATCAGTCATTATGACTGTAGAATGACATAAGTAAGGATAGGGAGACTTGCATGATTGTCTTTTCTATACATTATGGCTAACGATACAAGAAAGAGGGATGGATTGTTTGATCCATCCTTCTTTTCTTATTGAATTTTTACCACATAAAAATCTAAATTAACTTGGTCTTCATCGTTCTCAAAAACACTATAAGAAAGTATTTCATTGGTATAAATAGGTTTAGAAGTGCTGATGATTGATTCGGATATCGGACTGGCTATACCTTTTGCAATATTGAGAATATAGATTTGTTCCATGCCTCTACGAAATATAAGGGTATCTTCATTGATGAAAATAGGGGTATCGAGTGTTGTATTGATAGAATCATCTTTGAATATCTTGGCTTGGTTCAGTTTGTTTTTATTATAGATATAAAGGGAAGAACCATTTGTATAGGTGACATAATCGTTAAGATAAGTAAAATCAATAATTCCATCTTCTGTGGCAACCACTTTAGATTTTTCGCCATCTTCATTAAGATTTAAGGTGAATTTCTTTTCCCCATCTTTAAAAACGGATTTATAAAGAAGATAATTCTTAGAATCTAAATTTTCTTGAATAATATGGTAGGAGCCCTTTCGTTCTTGACTTTCATCTAGTTCATCTTTTTCTTTTATAGAGAGTTTCTTCAACTTGGTATCATAAAACATTAATTGAGATTGAATCGTTTTGGTTTTTTCATTTGCTGTGTATTTTACCCAACTAAGTGTACCATCACCGATTCGAACGGCAGGAGTGGGTGTTTCAAAATAGCTTCCGCCTGTATCAATCTCAGAAACTTTCAAATTGGATAAATTTAATGATTTGATTTTCCAGTCCACATCTGTCATTTTCCGGGTATCATATTCAGACCAATATAAAAATCCATCTTCTCCTGTCAAATTCCCAATCCCATCATTTACGTTCGTCTTATAAATAGGCTGACAGGTTCCTTTCTTTCTATCAAATAGCATAATGCGAGTTTGGGTCTCTTGGGAATCAACGAATGCTATCCCGTTATCATCTACATAATCAGGGGCCGTCATGGATTTCACACCACATTTTCCGCCACTGATGGAATATTTCTTGGTTTGAATTTTGTTATCCGTCCAGCTAGACAGATGTTCAATATACGTGCTTTTCGACTCTTCTTTGACTTCATTCGGCTCATTTTGAGGAACGGGTTTCTCCTCTTTCGTCACTTCTTCTTCCTTAACCACTTTTTCTTCCTTTTTGTTCTCATCAATGTCTGTAGAACATCCAGTTATAAAGAATGCCATAGCTAAGACTAAAGATTGATATTTACGCATTTTACTCATAACAGCACTCTCCATAATCAAAAAAATTCCTTGCAATCTAAATGGCCAATCTGAAAAGATCAGCCATTTAGGACTATTTTATTAGTACAGTAATGCTTGTCTGAAATGGGCGTTATTAGCGTTGTAAACACCTTTATGAGGATGCCATACATTACCCAATGTCACTCCTCGACCACCTTGGTCAAATGGGTCGGTTAAACGTACAAGGGCACTTGAGCTCGTTCTTAATGTAGAGTCTACTCCTGACACGTTTAAGATGTGTCCCGCCACACTACTTGTGTATTTTGGCATGTAGCTTGGACTAATCTTCAAATCCAATACCGCAGGATAATTCTTGCTTAAAGCATATTCAATTTTGTTAGACCAGTTAGAATAGGAACCAATAGAAATGTATACATAAGTGTTTTTGGATTGATTTTTATTTAAGATATCGTCTACTTTGGAGAATTCTGTCCCATCGGTTGTGGTTCCTAATTGAGATGCATAGGTAGATTGAGAACTGGAGGAACCTTTAAGGAATCCAACTACTTGCTTAACAGTGGCAGGACCGCACCAATAGTTCTTTTCTTGCTTGTAGGAAGGGACCCCTATTGTTTTATAAACACCATCTGGATCTGCCATAATATTCACCTTGGAGTTGATCTCAGCTTCTTTTTCTGCTGCTGCTTTCACTTGTTCCGCAGACATTTTATCTGGTGTAAAGTTAGGGTTATCTCCTGTACCAGATGCATGTGTGTTGATACTAGAAAAGGCAAATAAAGAACCTGCTAATATTAAACTCATTGATAACTTCTTCATATAATCCTCCCTTTTACTATTAATATAGCGGCCCGCTATAATTAGAAGTTTACAGCATCTGACAAATTATTCCTATGATAAAATCATCTGATATTTTCGACAATAATTGAGGAACCAACAACATATTTTGACAAGAAAAGCTGCAGCTCAGAATATGTTAATTCCTCCAATCGTGTATGGATATAGAGTCAATGCAACCGAACAGTCATCCCTGCTTATCTAAGAAATGTAAATGAGTTGGAGAAAGAATTAGAGAATCTAAAGCATGTATAGAGTTATGGCCAGAGCGATGGTATATTTCCTGACGAAATACAGAAATACACGAATTGATTGCTGAAATAAAAAACTGTCAAAACTAAATGTTGTAAATTTCAAATATGAAAGAGGAGTCCATGTACCCGTTAGGAATCTATAGAACTGGTAAGAAAGTCTCCCTTTTAATAATAATTTGAAAATTTCGGAAATAATATTATTAATATGATAATAATTAGGTTGAGATTTAGACAATCGAAAAAAAGAAGGGGAGAAAATGGTGGAAAATAGGAAATTAAGATTTTTTACATTTTTTAGCTTGGTGGTACTATTGCTGTACATGGGCGAAATATCTGGAGTAAATGCTGCACCTATTGGAGGAGCAGATAGTTACCGACTGTTCGACAATGATCATGGTGCGAAAGGAAGTTCCAACAATGCCATGGAGGGAACCTGGACATATGGAACTTACGGGAATGATTATAAAGGGGATCATCGAATAGCCAAAAATCGTGGGTCAGTATATGAGTGGAGATTCAAATCGGATTCAGGCAAACGTCAATATTATGCTTAGTTACGTCTCTCTGATTTTGTGAATCCGTCAGCTTCTTACATGGTTTGGACACATAGCCTTACTTCTGAGTTATCTTGGAGCAATGATGTGGGAGATAATAATCAGAATACGGCCTATCCAGGCTGGAATAAAATAGGGAGTAAGAAATCATATGACTCGGATACGAGATTTTTCAGAGTCATGCTTATTAATGGAAGTTATAAAACCGGTGTAGATGCTTCCGAAGTAGATTTCTATAAATAAAAAGGGGGATACTATGAATAAATTAAAGGTTACACTCTTAGCCACATCAATCCTTGTTGGTGGCACAGTAGTTGGGTACGGATTTACGAACCCTGATTCATATGCCAATGCAAGCGTGGAACAGAAAAAACAGGACAGCGTGTTTACCGCTGATGAGTTAAAACTAAGTTCAAAAGAGTACATCCAAAATGTACTGAACCCTATGTTGTTATAGTAAAAAATATAATCAGTAACTGCCTGCTTGAGTTCTTCAAATGAATAATAAACTTTACCATAATACATTTCCTGCTTCATGATTCCGAAGAAGTTCTCCATTGGTGAATTATCCAGACAGTTTCCCTTCCGGGACATACTTTGAAAGATGCCATTATCTTTTAGTTCGATAGGGGCTATCTTTTGTTATTTCAATTACTTCGTCTAAAGCATCCAGGATTGCTTTTGCGTTCGGGCGTTCTGAAAACCGATAAGTTAGAATTTCACCGTTAAACATATCTAGAAATGGATCTAAATAAGCCTTCTTGATGATTAGCTTTCCTTTAGAATCAGTCGAGTAATATTTAAATTCGGATGTATCGGTTGTTAATTTTTGATGTGGGATGCTTGTATGGAATCTGCGATTGACAAGGTTTTTTGAAATCTTGCCTATGGTACCTTTATAAGTGCTGTATTTACGTGATTTACGTGTGTATGAGGTACAAGTAATACCAAGTTTATTAGTAATTCTCAGGATTTTTTGTGATTTACGATATAGCCTCTCTTACGCAATTCCATATCAATTCGACGATAGCCATAATTCCCATTATGTTCGTCTACAATAGACTGGATCACCTTTTCAATCTCTTCATCAGGATTTGAATCATTAAATCGTTTTTGCCAATACATATAGGTTGCCTTTGGAAAACCTGTGGCTTCAAGGATAACGGCTAATTTGAATTCTTTTCTGAGTTCTTGGATGATCCTGGATTCTGTTTTAGCAGTCGGCTCGGAATATTTACCCCTGAAGCTCGGAGCTTTTTTAAATAGGCATTCTCCGCACGCAGTAATTCTATTTCTTTTAAAAGTTGTTCTTCCTTCGTCAATTTCTTTTCATCTATTTTCTTTTTCGGTTTATTGGACATGGATGGACGCCCCCTTGATGTAGAGAGCCCTTTAATACCTTCATTTTGCCATCTTCTCCACCAATTTTGAATCATAGGCGGTTCAGTGATGCCAAATTTTCTAGCAACTTCTGCAAAGGATTCTCCAGTTCTTTCCTTATAGTTTAGAACATCCATTTTAAATTGAACAGGATAATGCGTAGCTGTTTTTCTGGTAACCAAGCCTTGTTTCCCATATTGTTGGAACGCACTAACCCATTTTATTATATTGGTTTTACTTCGGATTCCAAATCTACTAGCCAAGGAACCATATCCACCCTCACCAGCTAAATAAGCGTTCACTACTTTTAGCTTAAAGTCTTCATCATATTTGACCACAAAAAAACACCTCGAAAGTTAGAATTGTTTCGTCTAACTTTCGGGGTGCACATCACGTGTTTGGTCTCTTTTTTATCTACTCTACAGGAAAAGGAGATTTTTTCTTTTTATACTTTGCTGGTACGTTCGCTTTGAAATCAGATGAATGGAAAGAGGAATCTGCTTTAAACTTTGTTGTTTCTAAGCTGGTCATAACCTCGTTATCCTTGCCATACTCCTCTAATTTCAATATGATTCCACGATTCTCATCAACCCACAATTTGAATGTATCTGCCTGATGCTTTTCAGCATAATATTCATTAAATGTTCCGGATATGATGACCGCATTTTGTCCAAGATACTTCATATGTCCACTTATTTCCCACTTTGAATAATCTTCTAAAAATCCTACAGCAATCTCTTGTGGAAATAGGGATACTGAAGCGGCTGACATATAGGTTGGATCCGTTCGATAATTATATACTTTTTCATTTTTCGAATGGTCATATCTTGATTCGATAGATTTGTCCGCCTTGTCCGATTTTACCTGTTCTTCTGTGACCTTTTCATCTATTTTCAATTCTTCG
The DNA here is from genome assembly GCF_051873915.1 of Pradoshia sp. NCBI lineage: Bacteria > Bacillati > Bacillota > Bacilli > Caryophanales > Bacillaceae > Pradoshia > Pradoshia sp. The sequence continues at coordinate 350 of NZ_JBJEFJ010000166.1, read as the reverse complement.
TAGGACTCTTTTTCTGGGAAAGTTTGAACAAGCGTTTGGCCATCATAGACAGTATTAATTTCTTGAACACTATCCTTAATTTTCACATTTGACCGATTTCCATTTCTTGTTTGAACCTTGTAATCTACGGAATGATTAAAACCAGCAGCCTTGCTTTTATAAACAAATGTTCCTTGAGCACTTTTGAAATTATCAATGCTATTCAGCATTTTGGAATGAATTTTGTCTTGATTAAGCGTCACCGTTTCAGCGGCCTTGGCGGTCTCTAATTTTTTATCGATAGAATAAATCCCTACACCTGTTAAAAGAGAAAAGGTAACTGCGATTGGAATCAACTTTTTCATAATAAC
>NZ_JBJEFJ010000165.1:0-6362 GCF_051873915.1 Pradoshia sp. | reverse complement strand
TCTTGGACCGGTGCAAGTAAAGGAGAATCGCTGAATACAATGGGTAAATGATAATCATTCAGGAGGCGGTGCAGGTGGGGGGAATAGACAAACGTAACAGGTTAAATGAGGAACCATTTACTTATCAAACAACGAAAAATGGAACGATCTTCATCTATTACAAAGGTAAACAAATTAAAATGATGAAGGATCATGAGGCTGAACGTCTTATAGCGAGAATAAAAGAAGTAGAAGATAACGGAACAGAAGTTCAGTTATTATTGGCTAAAGCGACAGGAAATTTTAAACGGGGCAACGAAAAGATGGGCAAAAGAAGCTAAATGATTGGCAGGAGAATTCTTGCGTAATAGAGAATCTAGGCTGTAAACAAAAATCATCATAATTTGGGAGGGAAAAGAATGTGATTAGTCAAGTTGGTCAAATCATGCTGTATGTTGATAACCAAGATGAGGCAGTGGAATTCTGGACAAACCAATTGGGCTTCACTGTAATAGCTAAGGAGAATAAAACCTAAGGATTTAGGTGGATTGAAATTGCACCAAAAATGGGGGCTGAAACAAGCCTCATTCTGCATAATAAGGACTTTGTTTCAAAAATGTCTCCTGGCCTGAATCTCGGTACCCCTTCTTTAATGTTTTTCACAGATAATCTCGAGCAATTACACAATGACTTAATAAAGAAAAAAGTGACTGTCGGAGAGATTGTCCAAATGCCTTCCGGTAGAGTATTTAACTTTGCAGATTATGAAGAAAACTATTTTGCCGTAATGGAAAAATAGGTACTAGACCAAATTCAGATATAGAGCGATGCATACGGCTGCCGATTCTAGGCAGCTTTTTTATGTACAGGATTATCTAGGCGTTTTCTTTTTAAAGCCAGCCTGCGCAAAGATACAGGAGAGAAGCGGATTATGCTGTTATAAGAAAATAGATTGTGAGTAATGAATTAGGTAAGCATCTATTTCTCCAATTTATTTTGGAATATTTGAAAAAGTTCGTGTATTTTACGAGCAAATGTTCTAGAATTATTAAATATTGGAGGGGATTGGCAATGAAGTTAGCAAAGGAAATACTTGGGCATTTTAAGCCCTATTGGTTTAGTGTCGTGATGGCAGTCGTATTTGCCCTCATTGGGGGAGCTTTCACGATTCTGCCCCCAATATTGACAGGGAAGCTTGTCGATGATGTGCTCCAAAACGAGGCTGTTCAATTATTGCCATGGATCATTGGGGGATTCGTGATTGCCTACATAGGCAAAGTGGTGTTTGAAAGCCTGCAGGAGTATATACAAATTAAGGTTGGCTTGGATGTCATCACAGATATGCAGCTTCGGGCGTTTAAGAAATTACATAAGGCTCCGATGTCATTCTTCCAGCACACGCCGCGTGGAGATATGCTATACCGGCTTACGCACGATGTGGAATCGATTCAAAACTTGAATAATACGGTTGTTCCGCGATTTTTACAGCAGATTATCAGTGCGGTCGCAGCTTTTGCGACGGTCATCTTTTTATTCTGGCCGACAGCGATTGTTATGGTTGGTGTCTTTATCATTTATTTATATCCTTCATTCAAGCTAGGAACAACGGTCAGAAAGATGAGCGCTGTACAGCGTGATATGAGTGCAGATATGTACCACCATATGCAGGAGAGCATCGAGTCCTCAAGGCTTGTCCGTACCTTTCAGCTGCAGGAAAAGGAAATTGATACACAGCGGACGAAGCTTGGGAAGTGGATGGCCTTTTCCATTAAGGCAGCCCTCATCAGCAAGGTGAATTGGCGCCTGGGGAACCTCTTTAATATCGCTACACCCGGTGTCGTTATGCTGATTGGCGGATTTGCCGTATGGCGAGGAGATATCACGGTCGGTGTACTTGTAGCTTGCTTAGGGTTTATTCCAACGATGTTTCAGCCAGTCCGCTCGCTTGCTGAGAATGCATTGACGATTCAGCAGGCCATTCCGGCTTTGCAGCGTTTATACGAATATTTTGATTTGCCTGAGGAACATGAGGCAGGCCTTCCGGAGATAGGCGGGATTGAAGGAAAGCTTGAAATGAAGCATGTAACCTTCCAATACCCCGGTACGAATTTGACTGTGCTGAATGATATTAGCTTCATCATTGAGCCTGGCAAGCATATCGGCATCGTCGGTTCCAGCGGCGGCGGAAAAAGTACGATTGTCCAGCTCTTGCTTGGGTTGTATGAACCAGATCAAGGAGAGGTCTTAATTGATGGAAAACGGCTTTCTGATTATGACCGCAACTCATTTAGAAGGCAGGTCGGAGTCGTGAGTCAGGAGACCTTCCTTTTGAATGGAACATTGAAGGAGAACCTATTGTACGGCAAAAAGGATGCGACAGAGACAGAATTTAGGCATGCGGCAGAGGCGGCCGGATTGACTGAGTTTATTAACACACTCCCGAATGGCTATGAAACCCTTATTGGGGAACGCGGACTTAAATTATCAGGAGGACAGCGCCAAAGGGTAGCGCTGGCGAGAGCCATCTTGCGCCATCCAGAACTGTTGATCTTTGATGAAGCGACCTCTTCCCTGGACGGCGAAACCGAAGAAAGGGTGCAGGAAGCACTCGAACGCCTCATTCCAGGAAGAACGACGATTACGATTGCTCATAGGCTGATTACGGTGAGGGACGCGCATGAGATTCTATTCTTGGAGCGGGGTGTTATTGCTGAACGGGGGACACATGAGCAATTGCTGTCACTGAAAGGCCGTTATTATGAGCTGTACATGTCACAATATAAAGAACTTGAAAAGGGGAGAGTAGGATGAGCACGGTACAATTAGAAGGAAAAAGCAAAGATGGCAGACGTGTTCTTGCCTTCTTGAAGCCTTTTTGGAAATGGGTGCTCGGTGATTCGATTGTTATTGCTATTGCCCAGGTTTGCGCCTCTGTCATCCCAACTTTTGCGCTGAGCTGGCTTGTCGACGATATTCTTCCTGGACAATCAACGAATCTCCTTTGGGGATTGATGTGGCTGCTGGTCTTTGTGGCCGTATTTGATTTGGTGATGATGGTTATTGATGAATACTTTTGCCATTATATTGCGAAATCTGTGACGAACAGGCAGAAGATTAGGCTGTTTACACATGTTCAATATTTGCCATTCTCCTTTTTCCAAAATGCAAAATCCGGAGAATTGCTGGCCAGGACGTCGGATGATCCGGATACCCTGCATAATTTCCTCGCATGGGAAGGATCGACATTGATGGCAGCGGTCCAGGGCGTTGTTATTTATAATATTGTTCTTTTATTTATTCATCCATACTTAATGATGGCGAGCGTGGTGCTTGGTATTATCTTTTATATGGCATCGAATTATGTTGGGAAAAGAACGCGTCTCGCTTCTAAACAGGCGCGGGACGAGGCGTCAAAATATTTGGAACGGATGCGCGAATCCGTGACAGGTATCCATCTTTCTAGAGTGCTCGGCGTATCGGACAGTGAGGTTGAGAGTATCGTCGGCATCAGGCAAGCCTTTGTGAAGCATTCCGTGCGTGAGTTGAAGGCACGGATGCAATCGATTGTCGTCATTGGCGGGTATAACGGAATCGCCTTGGCTGGTGTGTATTTTATCAGTATCCTCTTAATCTGGAACAGTGAGCTGACCACTGGTCAAATGCTGACAGCGGGAGGCCTAGTGACAATTGCCGCTAATGAAATGCAGAAGATGCTCAGGATGTGGCTCTCCATCAGGCGCACAGGACCTGCCTTAGATCGCTCGGATATCCTTCTGGCAAACCCAAAATCAGAAGCGGAAACAAAGGCTGGTCTAGTCCCTGCTGAAATGAAGGGAAGTATCACGTTTCATGATGTTACTTTCGCCTATCCTGAGAAAGAAGAGCCGGTCCTCCGTGGCGTTTCCTTTCATATTGAAGGCGGGGATGCCGTTGCGCTGACAGGTCCGAGCGGTGCCGGTAAATCAACGATAACAGACCTGCTGCTTCGTTTGTATGAGCCGAAGGACGGTCTAATCCTCATAGACGGTCAGCCTATTGAGACATTTGACATCGGCTGGCTGCGAAGCCAGATTGCATTTGTTTCCCAGGATGTCCAGCTGCGCAATGGCACTCTTCGGGACAATTTGAGAATCGGGAATACAAAGGCAAGCGATCAGGAACTGCTGGCCGCTTTAAGGGACAGCGGCTTATTGGAGTATTATCAAGGTCTTCCGGATGGGCTCGATTCCTCTGTTGGAGAGCGGGGAACCAGCCTTTCTGGAGGACAGAAACAGCGTCTATCACTTGCTAGGGCATTGGTGAGAGAAGCTAAGCTGCTCATTCTTGACGAAGCGAGCTCGGCGCTGGATCCAATTACGGAATTGAAGATTAATGAAGCGATACGAGAAAGGAAGAAGCGGCAGACCGTCATCATCATTTCCCACCGACTCTCAACCGTGTTGTCCGCAGATCGAATTATCGTCATGGATGAAGGAAGGATTAAGGAATCCGGCACCCATCACGAATTGGTAAACAAGGAGAACGGAATTTACTCCCGTATGTTTAAGCGGGAAGCGGATATGGGTTCCACTATACTCATTGGTAAATAACAGATGAAATCAGTAGGAAATGGAAGGCTGTCTCCATGACAGCCTTTTTATCAAGATGCTATTAACGCTTTCATAGAGCAATAGAAAGGGATGCTAAATGGACTGGACTATAAGAAAAGCAATATTAAAAGATGTGTATACCATGACTAAATTAAGAATAGAACTACTCTCAGCTGTAGGAGATGTTAATGAAGAAAATAAGTCACAGGTATTTAGGGCAAACGAAGCTTACTTTAAGGAGAAGTTAGCTAATGAAGACTATACAGCTTGGGTTGCCGAGGTAAAGGGGACAATTGTAGGCATCAGTGGTTTAGTCTTGTTTGAAAGACCTCCTCATGGTAAGAATATTGGCGGATTAGAAGCATACATCATGAATATGTATACTCTACCAGAATACAGAGGTCGTGGAATAGCTCGTTCCTTGCTAGAAAAATGTATTTCAGATTGTCATAGATTAGGTGTGGGAAGAATATGGCTGCATCCTTCCGATGAGGGCTATCAGCTTTATAAGAAAATGGGATTTTCGGATAAGCAATTAGAGATGGAGTTGTTTTTATAAGGCTAACCTGTGAACTTGCCGGAAGTGGTTGGTTCAGAATAGTAACCCAAAGATAAAGATAAATGGGCAATTTCATCAAACATGTTTAGGCCAGGGCAGTGATTCAGGAGGAATTTATGTCCCAATTGTCGAATTTTGTACAGCATCAAGAAGCAGAGGAGAGTAGAAATGAAAGTAACTATTAAAGATTACCTTACTGATGTTATGGATAAACATAATTTTTCTGGAACTATTCTGGTGCAAGATGGTAAAAATACGTTAAAAGTAAGTCGTGGTTATGCTAATCGTTCGGAACAAATAATGAATGGTTCGGATACACGATTCGGAATAGCTTCAGGCTGCAAATTATTTACGGCAATAGGAGTGTGTCAACTTGTAGAGCAGGGGTTCTTATCATTTGATACAAGATTAAGAGATTGTCTCCCTATTTCCTTCCCTGAATTTGATAAGGATATTACCATTCATCAATTATTAACACACACAGCGGGAATCCCAGATTACTTTGACGAGGAAGTCATGGATGATTTTGAGGAGTTATGGATTAAGAATCCAATGTATCACATCAGAACGTTGAAAGACTTTTTGCCTTTATTTCAAAATCAGCCTATGAAATCAATGCCAGGTGAAAGATTTCATTATAATAATGCAGGTTACATCCTGCTTGGATTAATTATTGAACAGACTACCCAAGTGAATTTTGCTGATTACATGATAGAAAATATTTTCATAAAATGTGGAATGACTGACTCTGGTTATTTTGAATTTGATGCTTTGCCATCAAAAACAGCGTTAGGCTATATTGACTATCCGGATGGAAACTGGAAAACGAATATCTACTCCTTGCCTGTAAAAGGCGGTGCTGATGGCGGTGCTTATGTAACGGTCAATGACATGGCGAAACTATGGGATGCCCTTATGAATGATCAATTACTAAGTGAAGAATTCACTCGCCAGTTATTTACGCCCTATATTAAAACAAGAGATGATCAATTCTATGGTTATGGTGTGTGGATTGACAAAAATGATGATGGAATTTTTAAATATCACATTATGGGTTACGATCCTGGAGTTAGTTTTCATTCATCGTTCTATCCGAGAAGTTCCATTAAAACCGTGGTATGCTCAAATCGGTCAAAGGGAGCCTATGCCATATTGAAAGCGATTGAAGAAAACATGGTAAGGCAATAATCAGATGCCATGTACGTAATTAAATGAAGGCTGCCAGATTGCCGTTA
>NZ_JBJEFJ010000164.1:0-6438 GCF_051873915.1 Pradoshia sp. | reverse complement strand
ACATTAATTAATAGATTCCCACCGAATCAAATCCTGCATTAGCAGCAGCTGTTTCCGCACTTCCCGCTCCATACAAATCAATCGCTGATTGAACAACGGCTTGGCGTGCATCGCTGAAATTAGAGTTTGGCGTTAGGTAGACAGTCAATGCACGGTAGTAGATTTTCCCTAGCTTCTCACGTCCGATATCTTGCGCGATTAGATATGCGGCATGGTTGGTGATAGAGGAATTGACGTGTACTCCCCCTCCGTCAACGGATGTCGGCATATGATAGAATTCATCCATATGGTCTGGATAAACTCCGCCATTCGTGCTGTACGCACGTCTTTGCTCATTGCTGACAACGACGCTGTTCGGATCACGGAGGCTGCGAAGGACCGTAAATCCATCTGCTTTAGCAGCTGGCGCCATAATATCCTCGCCCATTTCCCAATCGCTATCATCCACGAGTGCACCGAATACATCTGCAAATGACTCGTTCAGTGCGCCAGATTGATTGCGGTACACCAAGTTAGCTGAATGGCTGATGACACCGTGGGTCATCTCATGGGCCGCGACATCAAGTCCTGCTGATAGGGAAATCATGAATTCGCCATCCCCATCGCCATAGGTCATCCAGCGCCCGTTCCAGGAGGCGTTATTGTAATTCGTGCCATAATGGACTTTGGAGATAATGGCCATTCCTTCCCCATCAAGAGAATTACGGCCATGCTCCTTCAAGAAATACTCGTACACTTTTTCAGAATTATAATGAGCATCAACAGCTGCGCGGTCATAATCGCTTTTAAAGGAGGCGGAGTTTCCGACATAAAGCGTATCATTGCTGGCTGTATTATCATTCTTGGCATCATAGGTCTCGATACCCTCCAGATTGGCATGCGCATAATCTGCCAGTGCAAACTTTGTTCCGGAATTCGGCTCCTTCACGCGAGTGATGTGCAGCTCTCTGTGTTCCCCATGTACACCAAGCCCGGTACCTTTCTGCGTTTTATTTTCATCCGCATGCATTAACGCATTATATTGATCAATGATTTCTCCAGATTTGGCATCCACGAAGACATACCAGTTGCCAGGCTCTTCTCCCATGAAATTCACATTGACCTTATAGGCTGTATAGTTTTTTCCCTCGAATGGATAAACAACGAGCTCTGAGGTTGGTTCATATGTAAGCTCTTTAGAGGCATTTACAGAAGACTTGGCAGCCTTAATAGCTGCATCACTGCTGATGGAGGCTTTCGTATCTACAGTGGTACTAGCGAGTGTTTGATTTGTCCGTCCATTAACGGAAACGACTTCATTCTCCTCATTGAAATGGACAATTACTTCAGACCCTTCAACATTCACGCCATTAATTGATTGATTGAATCGAACATGCGTCATCCCAAGCTCATCCTTCTGGACATCCTTCACTTTCAAGCTCTTATCCGGATTGCTTATTCCCGTCTCTGCTTTGTTCTTTTCTAAGTACTTAAGGGCATTGGCAGGATTGCTTGAGGAGAATCTCTCTGCATGACGCTCTTTCACGAATAGAGGAACACTCGCCTTTTCATTCCAATTCTTGACCACCTTCTGCGAGTCAACCGGCGCCGCAAAGACAGTGCCAACTGGAAGCGAACTCATCAACATGGCCGACGATAATATGACAGGAACAATCAATTTCTTCTTCAATCCCTCATCCCCCTAATAAAGTGCATTTTTTTCATTATAAAATGACATAGAATTAATATCATGAATATTTAGAATTATTTGCCAATTGTGACCACTGGCTAAATATAACTAGTTTTCATGCCTAGATAGATGACCTCCTGCTTTAAGTATCCAAGAGCAAAAAGACCAGATATCCCCATTTTTGTGGTAAAATTATGCCAATTAGTATAATAGGAGGCTGTGTTCATTTGGCATTAAAAAAAATCCATCATACTCAAAAAGGACGAATTTGGCTGAACTGGGCCGGAAGAATAGTTATGTACTTGGCAACAAGCACCGTTGTTCTAGCTTCCTTCCTCCTTTTTTGGTTTGCCTACCTGTCCTATGTGAGTGAGTTTACGGCAGGGGCGATTGCTCTGTCGATTGGAGCAATCATCTTATTCATTCTAGGAATCTTCTTCATACGAATGGTTACGCGTATACCGAGAGAGGATTATGGCATTGAAATGAAGGAGGACGGAATTTATCAATACTTCGTCAATTTTGACCGCCAAGAAACGAAGGAACACTTTCTCTCTTATGATCAAATTGAGCGGATCATTATTGGCCCTTCCGCTTTTAAAATTGCGCGTAAACCCTATTATTACATAACAGTCCGTTTTGTATGGGAGTGGACAGAAGATGGGAAGAAGGGCTACTCATCCATAAGCGTAGAAACGAAAAAGCAGCTTGAAGAAATGCTGGATAAATTCTCTCCGGATACACCAATCCAAACAACGGATTACGACCTTTCTTCATATAATGCCTATGTTTTACATGAGATTTTTTCAACAACCGAGTTAAACGATTGGAATAATCGAGATCCGCTCGTACTGCCATTTACGGCCTTTCAGAGACAATATAGTCCTGGACGTAGATGGGAACCTGCCGCTATTAGGGAAAAACGACAACGCAGATATGCGCGGCTCGATAAATATGGGGCCTTCTTCTATCGGATGAGCTTGATCTATTGCTTATTATGCAGCCTCCTATTCATACCCGGCTGGCCTGTCAACAGCAATGAGCATTTCGATAATAATGTGATGGTTGTCTTTCCCATTCCTTTGATGCTGCCATTAATCATTTTTTATTATTTCAGGGAAAGATTTAGTATGAAGCAGGTCCTCCTCCAATGGGTATATCTATTAGTCGCCTATTTTGCAGGTGCCTTCATTGGCGCCATCTTTAGAGGAATTAACGTAGCCATCTTATTAGCAATCATTGATTACGGAAAGAATCTGCTTATTACACTTTTCATTACATTTTTAATCAGTAAAAGTATATGGTTTTTCTGTTTTGCCGCAGTCATGCTTACGAGGCTTTTTAAGGTCGAGCTGATGAAGCCTAACCCACGAAAGCAGAAAATGACACTCCCTTAAGAAAAGCTAATAAAAAGGCAGCAGCCCATGAATATGGGCTTGCTGCCTTCTTTATGTTTATACATACTGCTTCTCCATCCCCTTGATTCGCTCATACAGCTCCTCGTTCACAGGTGTCGGAATTTGATGTTTCCGGCCGAATGCAATGACGGCACCGGCAAATAATTCAACCTCGCTAGGCCGGTGTGCCTCTGCATCCTGTGCCATTGATGGCTTTCCATTCGGCCCTAATGTCCCGAGTATGTTCAACCAATAGTGAAGGTCCTCCTCTGTCAAATCAATGCCTTCCTTCTCTGATAAGGCAATGACCTCTCTCATCGCAGTAATCATCGTGTCCCTCGCTTCTCCCTCTCGCTGGATACCGCCATAATTCGTCCGATAGACCGCCACCGTTTGATTAACGCCGACATTGAGCATGAATTTCCCCCATTGCCTTTTCATCATCTCTGTCTCTATTTCATAGGCTACATCCATTTGCTCAAAAAATTCAGCAAGCTTCTCCGCTTTAGATGAGATAACACCAGGTTCTTTCGAGCCAAAGCAGAGCATGCCCATATTGTCATAGGTCAGCTTATTTCCAACCTTCACAGCATCCATCCCTTGTGCTACACAGTAGAGCACTTTATCCATTCCATATGCTTCGCCAATAATCGACTCACTTGTAATCCCATTCAGCAATGAGATGATGATTGTATCCTCACCGACATGCTTTTTCATCGATTGAATTGCTTCTTCCAGCCCATTAAACTTAACGGCAAAAATCACTAGATCTGCTGGTCCGCACTCTTCCTCTGGTGTCACGTAATGGAATTCACAAAGCTCCCCATTACTATAAACCTTCTCCTTCTCGTACCGCGTAATGCGATCCTGATCAGCGACAATTCTTAAATCCTCTGATCTCATTCTTTTTGATAAATGATGACCGAATAAAACCCCTAATGCTCCCAGTCCAATGATTGACACCTTTTTAATAGCCATTTCTCCTCCGCCTCCCCCTCATTCCACTTTAAGAAAATTTTAACATATTTGACAACAGACAAAAAAGACAGCTCCTTAAAGAGCTGCCTTGTACGAATTTCATTTATTCACATATCCAGGAGGCTCCGATGGTCCCTACTCCTGTATGAACGCCTGCCACAGGCACTAAAATCATTCGGTCTGTCGGAATGGAACTGAATTCCTCCTGCTCTTTAATATAGTTTTCAAGCTTACGAGCATTAGCCTCATCACCAGCATGTATCACTGTGATTTTGCTAATCTTAGAGGTTTTCATATCTTCACGCAGTAAGTCCAAAATATAATTAATGGCCCTCTTTTCCGTTCTCACTTTATCTCTAATCTTTGCACCCTCATATTCGACAGATAGAATCGGCTTTATACTAAGCAGATTCGCTATCAGACGCTGACTACCGGATACTCGTCCGCTTTTGTGGAGCTGATTAAGATTTGCAGGAATGAGAAATAGACGTGTATTCGTTTTCATTTTCTCGATTTGCAGATAGATTTCATCAGGTCCATATCCCTGATTAAACATCTCAATGCCTTTCATTAGCAAATACGCATGGGGATAAGACCCAGTCCGAGTATCAATCGCATACAGCTTAAAACCAACCTGCTCTGCCGCCATCATCGATGTGGAAAACGTACCAGAAAGTTTACTAGAACAATGAAATGCTATTCCACAATCATACTCTTCCTTCAGCTTCTCATATAGTTCAACAAACTCACCCAACGATGGCTGAGATGATTGAAAGCTGACAGATTCCGTCGCCATTCGTTCATAGAATTGCGCATCCGTAATATCAATCGTTTCTTTATAAGAAACCCCATCAATAACCACTTGCAACGGAATAATATTTAATTCATGTTTCTCGACATACTCCTTACTCAAGGTACACGTTGTGTCTGTAATCCAAGCGATTCTCGGCTGATTTCGATTCATTGACTAATCCCCTTTAAAATTATTCGGCATTTGTGAAATGGCATGACCAGTTCTATAAATATATATACATGTAGTATCAATTACTACATAATAAATGTATTACAACTATAAAACATAGTCAATAAATAGATAGAAAAAATCTATTATTTTTACCTACATATTAGTGTGATATCGACAAAATAGCAAAAATTTCGCATTTATATATACTGGCAAATACATAAACCCCGAAAAGCATTTGCTTTCCAGGGTTCATTTGAGGAACCAAGCCTCTTATTGATTCAAACCATATATTTTTTCTATCTGCTCTGCTAATTCCTCGAAATGTATAAATCTTGCTTTCCGCAATACCTCTTGCCCTTCTATAAAGTACAGAATCACTGGTACTGTGAAAATGGAATAGGCAGCTGCTACCTCTGGCACAGCATTTGCATCAATATGCCCTAAACGAATATCTGGAAAATGATCAAGCAATTCTCTCACCCTAGGCAAAACAGCGTGACAGACACTGCACTCCTGCCTTGACACATATAAGAAACTCATCGGATTTTCTTGAACAAAATCCTCTATCATGTTCAGAGATGTTAATTCTTTCATTTCCTTCATGCTCTCAGCTCCTTATAATACCCTTACCGGTATTATAACGGTATCGATAGGTGAATTTGAAATTTAATGCTTTCATCAGACCTAAGGAATCAAGAGGGTGAAGGGAGCAGACTAGTATTTATCTCTTTGATAACGATTTTTCAGCTATCTTTAAATGAATTGATAAAACAATCCATGCTGAGTGCAGTACCAAAGTAATGTTCCATGTTTCCGTTTAGGCAGACGAGTTTGCAAAGTCCATTCTGGGTATTGCTTTATAATCTGCACCTGGTCGCCTGTTGCAAAAGCGATAAAGGAAATGTAATGGTCTTTTTTCATTGGGTGATCACTTGAAATAAACCATTCATCCTCCACCTGGGAAACCTTCAGCTTTTCCTCTTCTGTCGCTTTCTTCGGTACTAATGGATCCAGCTTTCTCCCGCAGCAGGATATCGAAGCATTTCCGGTTGATAGAACAATATTATGACAGGTTGGACAGACTTGATAATTCGATTTTTTCATATTTCCTCCTACAAAATCATTCGCAGCAAGATCTCCATCTAGGATATCTTCTATATTTACACCAAGGAGAGACGATAGCTCTGGCAATAAGGATATGTCCGGATAGCCTTGACCGCGTTCCCATTTCGAAATGGTGCGATCGGATAAGTGCATCCGATCTGCCAACTCCTTTTGCGTCATCCCTTTTTCTTTCCTTAGTTTCAAAATCAACTGGCCAATTTTTATGGCATCCATCGATTCACCTCCAGATATAATCATCATAATGAGCTTGCTATCTTCCCGCAACAAACTTTCCGTAGAGTCCAGTATGCAGGATCTTTTAAACA
>NZ_JBJEFJ010000163.1:0-6441 GCF_051873915.1 Pradoshia sp. | reverse complement strand
CAATAAACCAACCATAAATAATCCTTTTGTGTAAAAACAACTTAAATTAAGCAAAAATAGAACGTTTGCACTATTTACCATAAAAATTATTTTAAAACAACTCTTGAATTTCATTTTTTACCCTAAATAGTCCAAAATTTTAAGCGAAAAGTTCCTTTTTTTCAACAAAATATGATAAAATTCTTAATTAGTACAGAAGTAGGAAACTGATTGTTTCTTGAGGAGGATTATTCGTTTATGTTTTCGAGAGATATTGGGATCGATTTGGGCACGGCGAATGTGCTCATCCACGTAAAGGGTAAGGGCATCGTTTTAAATGAGCCCTCTGTTGTTGCGCTTGATAAGAACACAAATCGAGTGCTGGCTGTTGGAGAAGAAGCGCGTCGCATGGTTGGACGGACACCGGGAAACATCATCGCGATTCGCCCATTGAAGGATGGCGTCATTGCAGACTTTGATGTGACGGAATCCATGCTGAAGTATTTCATTAACAAGCTGGATGTGAAAGGTGTATTAACAAAGCCGCGCATCCTCATTTGCTGCCCGACAAACATCACAAGTGTTGAGCAGAAGGCCATTCGTGAAGCGGCTGAGAAGAGCGGCGGCAAGAAGGTTTATTTAGAAGAAGAGCCGAAGATTGCGGCAATCGGTGCTGGAATGGATATCTTCCAGCCAAGTGGTAACATGGTTATTGACATCGGCGGTGGAACAACGGATATCGCCGTTCTTTCCATGGGTGACATCGTAACATCTGCATCCATCAAAATGGCCGGCGATAAATTCGATGCCGAGATTTTAAATTACATCAAGCGTAAATACAAGCTATTAATCGGTGAACGGACAGCAGAGGATATTAAAGTCAAAGTAGCAACGGTATTCAAGGGATCACGCAACGAGACAATCGAGGTGCGTGGACGTGATATGGTAACTGGACTTCCTAGAACCATCACAGTTGGTTCAGAGGAAATTGAAGAAGCCTTACGTGAATCCATTTATGTTATTGTTCATGCAGCTAAGACGGTTCTTGAACAAACTCCTCCAGAATTATCAGCAGATATCATTGACCGCGGAATCATCCTGACTGGCGGTGGCGCTTTGCTTCACGGCATTGAGCAGCTGATGGCAGATGAATTGAGAGTTCCTGTCATCATCGCAGAAAGTCCAATGGATTGCGTGGCCATCGGTACAGGCATCATGCTTGAGAACATCGACAGAATAGCACGACGTAAACTAGTTTAATCAATCACTCCTTAGAGGACCCGGCAGGACGTATGGCCGGGTCTTATTTTTATGCCGGTAATTAGGTCGAAAGTCTGTGTACGATTGCCTGCGGATTCCCGATATAAAAAGATATAGAGTAAATTGCCTTTTGGAAGAGGTGTCGAGATGTTTAAGGGTTTTTACACAGCGGCTTCAGGGATGATTGCCCAGCAGCGCCGCACCGAGTTGCTGACGAATAACTTGGCGAATGCGGAGACGGTCGGCTATAAAGAGGACGAGGCGAGTGTGCGCTCGTTTCCGGCAATGCTTTTGCACAGCTATGAGAGTGAAAAGGTTCCGGTCAAGAATTCCTTCGATGTGAGGAAGTCGAGCTATGTTGGGGCGATTAATACGGGTGTATATGTTCAGGAGTCCATTCCTTCCTTTTCTCAAGGCGGGGTGAAGGAGACGGAGAACAGCACGGATTTGGCTCTCATTGACGGGCGTCTGCCAATCGATCCAGAGACAGGTACAGCTGGGACAGTCCTGTTCATGGTGGAGTCGGCAAATGGTCCTCTTTATACGAGAAACGGGAACTTTACGCTCGATGGCAGCGGCTTTTTAACGACTGCGAGCGGACAATACATATTGGATGAGAATGGCGGGAGGATTCAGCTTGCGTCTGAGAACTTTACGGTATCAAAGGATGGGTATATGACCGAGAATGGTCAGCAGATGGCCCGTATCGGTGCAGCCTTCAGCGCGAACCCGCAAGGAGAGCTCATTAAGGAGGGGGACGGGCTGTATCGCTTGAACGGCGGTGAGCTTGCTTCTGCCTATGAAACGGATAATGTGAGTTTCA
Source organism: Pradoshia sp. (assembly GCF_051873915.1). Taxonomy (NCBI): domain Bacteria; kingdom Bacillati; phylum Bacillota; class Bacilli; order Caryophanales; family Bacillaceae; genus Pradoshia; species Pradoshia sp. The sequence continues at coordinate 4,379 of NZ_JBJEFJ010000163.1, read as the reverse complement.
CGATGCGCCAGGGTGCGATTGAGCAATCGAATGTGGATTCATCGAAGACGATGACGGAGCTGATGACAGCTTACCGGACGTTTGAGGCGAATCAAAAGATTATTCAGGCATATGATAAGAGCATGGATAAAGCGGTCAATGAAATTGGACGGATATAGGGGGAGCGAGCGATGAATAGAATGATGATAACCGCCTCAAATACGATGGGGCAGCTGCAGAAGAAGCTCGACACAGTTTCCCATAACCTCGCTAATTCGGAAACGACCGGCTATAAGAGCAAGCAGGCATACTTCTCTGACTTTCTCGTACAGGAGATAAATAATCAGGAGCGGACAGGGAAGGAGAAGGGGCGGCTGACACCAAATGGCATCCGAGTCGGCACCGGCGCTATCATGAGCCAGTCCCAACTGAATACAGGTCTTGGGACGATCAAAAAAACAGACCGGGATTTAGATGTGGCGCTCAATAAGGAGAATCTTTACTTCACCGTAAGCGTTCAAAACGGGGCGAATCGAGAGACGCGCTTTACAAGGGACGGCGCCTTTTATTTAAGCCCAGTCGGTGATCAGCTGCAGCTGGTTACGTCAGAAGGGTATCCGGTTCTTAATGCGAATAATGAAGCTATCCTGATTGGATCTGACATGAAGGAGCTGACATTTGCCTCCGACGGTGAAATTCGTGTAACCTATGAAAATAATGGCACGGAAACAATTGATTTAGGCATCATCTCTGTTGAAAAACCACAATTTTTGGAAAATGTGAGCGATAATACTTTTACTCTCCCGAATAATATGGCACAATTGGGGGTAACAGAAAACGAAATTTATACCCCGCTGACCGGTGCCTTGAGAAACCAGGTTTCTCTTACGCAAGGGGCGCTCGAGCAATCGAATGTCGATGTGAGCACGGAAATGACTGAGTTAATTCAAGTGCAGAGGCAGTATCAATTCCAATCCCGTGCCGTAAGCATGGCAGATCAAATGATGGGGCTGGTGAACGGGATTCGTTAAAGGAGTAGAGCAATGCAAGCAGTGGTTAGTAAGAAGAACGAACAGCCAGAGTCAACTGAGCCTAATAGCCGCATAGAGAGAAAGAAAACGACTGAGGTGGAAGAGAAGATCAGGCTTCGAATTGTGCCGATTTGGGCGCGCATCCTGATTGTTGCCGTACTCGCTGTCACAGCAGCCATTGGCGGAGCCATGATTGGCTATTCGGTCATTGGTGACGGGAAAGCCGGCGATGTCTTCGAGAAATCCACATGGACTCATATTTCAGACTTAGTCAACAAGGATACGAAAACAACGGGTGAATAACCATGATGCGGGAGGGGCGGATACCCCTCCTGTTTTTTATGACTAGTGTGTAAAAATTGAGGAGGATACATATGCTTGATATCAATCAGATCAAAGAAATCATTCCCCACCGTTACCCTTTTCTTTTAGTAGACCGAATCATTGAGGTGGAAGAGGGGAAAAGGGCAGTCGGAATCAAGAATGTGAGCGCCAATGAACCATTCTTCTCCGGGCATTTCCCTGAGTATCCAGTCATGCCGGGCGTCTTGATTGTAGAGGCATTGGCCCAGGTCGGCGCGGTGTCTGTGTTAATGAAGGAAGAGAATAAAGGAAAAACGCCATTCTTCGCAGGCATTGACAGCTGCCGCTTTAAGAAGCAGGTCACACCTGGCGATCAACTAAGACTGGAAGTCGAGATGACGCGCGTACGGGGCTCCATCGGCAAAGGGAAGGGCGTTGCCACGGTTGACGGGGAAATTGTCTGTGAAACGGAACTGATTTTTGCCCTTGGGTAATCCGAATACATAGGCCAAATTGTCGAAATTCGACTAAAAAGGTTTAATATGGAGTGAAAGTTGGTTATTAAGAAGAATATGAATCGCTATTGGCCATTCATATTATCATGGTGGATAACCATATCACTTCTCCCTCTTAGCAAGCCTGAATCTGGGCTTGCTTCTTTTTTTTGCCTTCTCATAATCAAGCGCGTTCGGGGAACTCTATAAAAGACCTTTGGTCAAGACTTGAAAATGGAAAGGAGCAAGATCCGAATGCAAAAAATTCTAAAGGCATTGCTTGGCGTGGCTATGGCTTCTGTATTAATGGTGGGCTGTAACAATAATGATGATAATGATACAAACCCTCCTCCGGAAACCAATACAGATATCAACGACAACAACGATGCGAATGACTTAAACGACGCGAACGACACGAACAACAACCGTGAAAATAATGGCGTCGATACACTTGATGACGACCTCAGAGATGATATGGATAATATCAAGGATGACGTCGAGACAGATACGAACGATTTAATCGACGATGCGACAGACAGAACGGATGATAATAATAAAAGAGACAACAATCGATAAACAAAAAACTGGCGGGGATTAATTCCCGCCAGTTTTTTTCACTTATCGGTTTCCGGAGCGGAGGCTGTCGCGAAAAGCGCTCTTCAACTGCGCACCGGTCAGTCCCTCATCAATTAGATCATCAAGCAGGAGTTCAGCCATCTCACGTCTGCGGTTGCGCAGCTTTCCGCTGAACAATACGCTCACATAATCCTCCATCTCGCGTGCATTTCTGAAGAAGGCCTCAAAGAAAGCAGGGGTGTTATCCTTCTTCGTGATGACACAGCTGACAATAAAGGAATCCCCTTTTCCATCAAGCTGTTTTTTGACCAATTCATATTGCTCAGTGTTCATTAATGCTTCAATCAGCCAGGTGCTTGCCTCATTTTCCTTATTAATAATAAGGCCATCAACAAGCTCAATCTCCTCTGCTTCCCCGTCCTCTGTCACCAGCTGCAGTGAAACAAGCTTAAAGGTCTTCATAGACGCCCTCCATTTCTCCATTTTTTTCTATTATAGCATGAGCAGGCTAATGACAAGGAATGAGGAATTTGTCGAAGAGATTGTCAAAAGTCGACCACCCACTCTACTTCCTATTGGCAAAAAGTCAATTTGCCTAGAGAAACAGAAAGTTTATCGCTAAAAAACAGCTGAAACTTCAAATTAGGCAAATGTACAATGGGTCTGAATACCCATTATGATACGGATACATTCACAAAAAGAGAGGTGAAAATACATGCTGAACCAAGTGACACTCGTGGGCAGGCTCACGAAAAATCCTGAACTGCGCTACACCCCTGATGGAAAGGCTGTCTCCAATATTACATTGGCCGTAAAACGGAGCTTCCGGAATGCGAACGGAGAATATGTCGTCGATTTCGTCAACTGCACCCTTTGGAACCGAATCGCTGAAAACACATCGATTTATTGCCAGAAGGGATCGGTTGTTGGCATTACCGGCAAGATTCAAACCCGTACCTACGAAAACCCAGATGGCAAGCGAACTTTCGTCACAGAGGTCATTGTGGAGAATGTAAGCTTCATGGACCGCAAGAATGTCGAGAAAAAGCAGGCGGCAGGGACACAGGAAGCGAGTGAGCCCGCCCTATGAATGAACGCGAAATGCTTGCCGACCTCATCCGCATCCTCGGCAGTGTAAACAGCCGTGTTTGCACAGCAGAAAACGACCTCCAACGGATCGAGAATATTCTCCAAATGCTTATCAATGAAATCGCTGATTTGAAGGAACGTAATTATCAATACCAAGAATGATGAATTCCCAACACCCCTTAACTCAACATCCTCATTACTTTAGAAAAGTGAATACACTCCTCTTGATGCCGCCGAATATGCGCGGCTTTTTCTATTGGAAATACATTTGTGCAAAATATCACAAAAAATTCTGTCATAATAGAGAGGAAACCACTTATACATAGAGCGAGAGGAGATATGATCCATGAAAAGCAGACAGCTAGAAATCATCTTATTTTGGATTGTTATGGTACTTATGCTTGCGGGCACCATGTGCATGTATATAAGCGGGCTCAGCACAAAGGGCTTCATGGGCATCCTGACATGTCTATCCTTACTTGTCATCAGCCTCTGGCAATGGAAGTCGAAGCACCCGCTGGACTCCATTCTGATTAGCATGACGTACATATTCATTTTTATATCTGTTGGCATCGGAACATTCGGAGGTGCCTATGCCATTCATCATTTCGATGACTTCCTTCATGTTACATCAGGCATCTGGCTTGGCTACGCGGCCCTTGTGCTCGGCCGCCAGTTAATCGGGAAGAAACTCGCCGGACAAGTACCAAAACATTTCTGGGCCACCATCATGATTGTCTTTGCCTTGGCCACTGCAGGAGCCTGGGAGCTGCTCGAATTTGCCGGAGACAAAATCCTTCACTTCACTGCCCAAGGGCGAGATCCAGATGACACGATGTTTGATATGATGGACGGGTTAATCGGGGGCATGATTAGTGCTGTCTTTTATTTGGTTAAGAAGTGAAAC
>NZ_JBJEFJ010000162.1:0-31734 GCF_051873915.1 Pradoshia sp. | reverse complement strand
CTGCCCCGATTGTTCAAGAAGTCACTCCCAATCCAATTGTACCGTAAAATAGATTGCAGCTTCCCTTTTTATTCAAAAGCAACAATCTTTACGAAAACAGCCAATAAAAAAGGACTGCTCCGCTTGTTTTTATACGGAACAGCCTTTATTGCCTGTCTTATTTAAATGTGTCCATAATCTGCTTCATCTGTTCAATCGTTTCAGAGATCGGCCCATTATTATCAACGATGTAATCAGCCAATTCCTTTTTCTCATCGATGGGCATCTGCGCATGAATCCGAGCCAGGGCATCAGCTTCCATATACCCGTCTCTTTCCATCAGCCGTTTTAGCTGGGTCTCCTTCGTAACATAAACAAGAATCGTCTCCTCCACCATATGAGTCAGCTTACTCTCAAACAATAAAGGAATATCCATAATAACGATGGATGCCCCTTCTCCAAATGCCCGCTCCGTTTCCTGCCTCATCCATTCTCTCACAGCCGGATGGACAATAGCATTTAATGTCTGCCGTTTTTCTTCATTCGCAAAAATAATAGAACCGAGTCTTTTCCGGTCAAGTGTTCCATCCGGAAGCAGGACATCATCTCCAAAGGCCTTTCTGATCTTCTCAAGAGCCGGCATGCCCGGTTCAACAACTTTCCTGGCCGCGATATCTGCGTCAACGACAGGATAGCCCTGTGAGAGAAGCCAGTTAGATACTGTGCTCTTCCCACTGGCAATTCCGCCTGTCAGCCCGATTATTTTCTTCATCATTTACTGTTTCCCCTGTCTAAAATAGTTTACTGATCCCTAGTGCAATTAAGACAATTCCAGGTACAAAGGACAAAATTTTCGCGGCAAAAGAATCATTTAAGTACTTTCCAGCCTGAAGGCCGGCCTTCATGAAAATGGCGCTCATAATAAAACTGAGCAGCACGACCGTCACGAGTGGATAGTCGAGAATACCGGCACCAATACCTGCGCCAAACCCATCAAGAGAAAGCGCAAAGCCTAGAAAACAAGCTTCAAGACCTGTAATTGTTCCGGAACGGTCAAAGTCAGCGCTCAGCGGCTTCTTCAAAATATGAATCACTAGACCAATTGATTTGATTTCCAGCTGAAACAATGTGCGTTCATCCACATTCAAATACACATCATCATTTTGCTTTAAATTGCTTGCGGCCGTCCATATGCCTAATGAAATGAGGATAAGCCCTCCAATCATGCCTGCCCAGGACTCTGCCATGAAATGTTCACTCACAGATCCCGTGAACATGCCAATTGCGAAGCTTAAGGCCGAACATGCGGCAATAATCATTATGGATCTTAAGGGAATTGCCACATTGCGCATTCCATAGGTCATTCCGACACCGCAGCTATCCAGGCTGACTGCCATAGCGAGTAAGAGTATTGAAGCCAAGTGCTCCATTGACAGGGACTCCTTTCAACAATCAATACCCTACTATATGACAGGAGCCTATCTTTGGTTCATGGCCATTATCAACGTTTTTGACAGGAAGGACAATAAACAGTCCCCCTTCCTCCTACGGTGATTCTCTCCATGATGGAGCCGCATGTCTTACATGGCTGGCCCTTTCTCGAGTAAGCAAACAATTCAAGCTGGAACATACCAATCTGGCCCTGTGAATTTACGTAAGAGCGAATCGTGCTGCCCCCTTTTTCAATCGCCTCAGCAAGCGTAGTCTTAATCGCCGTATAAAGACGCTGAATCTCCTCCTCATTCAAGGATGAGGCCGCCCGCTCTGGATGAATACCGGCATGGAACAAAGCCTCATCCACATAAATATTCCCAAGACCCGCGAGCAAGCGCTGGTCAAGCAGAACAGTCTTGATGAAACGATGCGTCTTGGCAAGCCCGGCTGCCAGGTGCTCTGGCGTGAATTCATCTGAAAATGGTTCAGGTCCTACCTTCGAAAGCGGCAGCACATCCAGCTCTGTTCCTTTCGGGAATAAATGCATCGTGCCGAATTTGCGCACATCTCTGTATCTTAACTCGGTACCGTCTGTGAATTGGAATATGACATGAGTATGCTTATCCATCTCTTCGCTCTTGTCAAAAAGTCCGTATTTCCCTTCCATACGCAGATGGGATACGAGACTATAATCATCTAAATAAAAAATCAAAAACTTGCCGCGGCGGCCGATTTCGCGGATGGTTTGCCCCTTCAGGAAAAGGCAGAAAAGTTCAGCATCATCCGGTTCCTTGATGATCTTCCCCCATCGCACCTCTACATCCTCTATTGTCTTACCGAGCACCATGGCTTCGAGTGTTCGCCTTATTGTTTCTACTTCTGGTAATTCAGGCAAACAAATAACCCCCTTTTACTGCTCTATTTTGCGTCGTACCAAGTGTTTCCGAATGAATAATCCACCTTAAGCGGAACGCTCAATTGGATTGCATTCTCCATTTCCTCCGGTACGATTTTCTTTAAGATGTCTATTTCATCCTTCGGTGCTTCAAAAATCAATTCATCATGCACCTGAAGCAATAACTTTGCCTTTAAGTTCTCTTTCTTCAGCCGGTCATTCATGTGGATCATCGCCAATTTGATAATATCTGCTGCACTGCCCTGAATCGGCGTATTCATCGCTGTCCTTTCGGCAAATCCACGGACATTAAAGTTTCGATTATTGATTTCCGGAATATAGCGGCGTCGGTGAAGAAGGGTCGTGACATAACCGCATTCCTTCGCATCCTCAATAATATCCTTCATATAGCGCTGTACTCCTGGATAACTTTCCAAATAACGTTCGATGAAGGTACCGGCTTCCTTACGGGTAATATTCAAGTTTTGGGATAATCCATAATCACTGATACCGTATACAATCCCGAAGTTAACAGCTTTAGCCTGCCGCCTCATATTAGAGGTCACTTCCTCTTCCTTCACATGGAAGACATCCATCGCTGTTTTCGTATGAATATCCATATCTTCTTTAAAGGCATTGATTAAGTTCTCATCATCAGCAATATGGGCAAGGACGCGAAGCTCAATTTGGGAATAGTCAGCGGCAAATATGACCCAGTCCTCCACTGACGGAACGAAGGCTTGTCTAATTTTCTTTCCTTCCTCAAGCCTGATTGGGATGTTTTGCAGATTCGGATCCGTCGAACTTAGGCGTCCTGTCTGTGTAAGCGCCTGATTGAAGCGGGTATGAACCTTGCCATCCTCATGAATAACCTTCAGCAAACCTTCGATATAAGTAGATTGCAACTTGCCAAGCTGGCGATAATTGAGGATTTCACGAATGATTTCATGCTTGTTTTCAAGCTTCTCCAAAATGTCCGCAGACGTGGAATAGCCTGTTTTTGTCTTCTTGATGACCGGCAGACCTAAACGTTCAAAGAGGATCACCCCTAATTGCTTCGGTGAGTTAATATTAAATTTCTCACCTGCCAGGTCATAGATTTTCGCTTCGATATCAGCAAGCCTTGCAGCGAGCTCTCCGCCCATTTCCTTCAGTCTTTCCTTATCAACCTTGACACCTGTAATCTCCATTTCCGCAAGGATCAAGGCGAGCGGCAATTCTAAATCCATCAGCAAGGATAATTGTGCATTCGCAACAAGCTGGCTTTCAATACTAGCTTTGATCAAGCCCATCGACTGAGCTTTGCGTGCGATATGCTCACCGTAAACCTCAGGATTTGGAATCTTCCGTTTTGCTCCTTTTCCATACACATGCTCATCTGTTTGTATATGACCGGCACTATGTCTTTTCGCAAGGTCTGCCATATCTACTTCCGGCTCAGCCGGGTTTAACACATAGGAGGCAAGGAAGAGATCAAACGCGACACCCTTAAGCTCAACGCCATAGCGGTGAAGGGCAACAACCGCCTGCTTCACATCATGCACCGTTTTCTTCATGTCCGGATTCTCTGCCCATGCCTTAAAAGCAGCAGATTCAACAGCTGTTTCCGTCTCCATGAAGAAGGTGCCCTTAGCATTGGAAATGGCCAAGCCTTGAATAGGCGCTGTATGGTAATTATCCTCTAAGATTTCTACAAAAAGAGCTGTATCGTCCGTGAATATATCTTCGGTGATTTCCTTAACGAATGTATAATCAATCTCTTCAAGCACTTCATCTTCCTGTGCGTTGAGTGGATCCATCTTTTCAATCAAGGTTGCAAAGCCGAGCTCCTTATAAATCGCCAGAAGCTTTTCTTGGTCTGCTCCTGTGTAATCGATCTCCTCTAGACGAACTTCGATTGGCGCTTTCTTCTCAATCGTTGCAAGCTGCTTAGAAATGATGGCCTGATCCTTATATTCCTCAATCTTCTCCTTCAATTTCTTGCCGCTTACCTCCTCAGGAGAATTAACCACCGCTTCCACACTGCCGAATTGGTGCAGAAGCTTCAACGCTGTTTTCTCACCAACACCCGGAATGCCCGGAATATTATCGGAGGTATCCCCCATCAAGCCTTTCAAATCAACAATCTGTTCAGGAGTCAGATTATATTTCTCTCGAATATGCTCAGGTGTGTAATCCTCCATATCCGTAATTCCTTTTCGGGTAATACGGACTGTCGTCTTCTCAGAAGCAAGCTGCGTCAAATCCTTATCACCAGAAATGACCGTGACCTTGTAGCCATCACCCTCCGCAAGCGTGGCAAGGGTGCCGATAATGTCATCTGCCTCATAATTTGTTAATTCATAGCGGGAAATTCCGTACGCATCCAGCAATTCTCGAATGAATGGAAACTGCTCAGACAGCTCCGGCGGCGTTTTTTGACGGCCTCCCTTATATTCAGCGAAGGTGCTGTGGCGAAATGTCGTTTTGCCCGCATCGAAGGCAACGAGCATATGGGTCGGCTTCTCTTCTTCCATAATTCGATTCAGCATCATCGCAAATCCATATATGGCATTTGTATGTACGCCCTTATCGTTATTGAGTAAAGGCAAGGCGAAAAATGCTCTGTAGGCAATGCTATTTCCATCTATTAAGACGATTTTTTTATTCATGCTTTCCTCCCGTATCTAACCGATTATCTTATCCTCTATTCTAACATGAGTCATGATTGAAAGAAAAACAGCTGTTCTGTATCTCAAAGACAGCCGTCAGAATAGATTAGTAAACATTAAAAAACTCCCATCACGAATGCACCCGTGAAAGGAGTTTTCCTTCTTTATTTCCCTTTTCCTGTATGCTGCTCCTTAGGGATGATTACTGTAAAGGTACTTCCCTCATTAAGCTTGCTGTCTATCGTGATTTCACCATGCTGAGCCTCGAGAATATGTTTCACGATGGCCAGTCCAAGTCCCGTTCCTCCGCTCTCTCTGCTTCTGTCCTTATCAACACGGTAAAAGCGTTCAAATATGCGTGGAAGCTCCTCTTCATCAATCCCGATTCCCGTGTCCGCTATCTTAATATAAACCTTGTCCACATCCTCGCTTGCAGATATAGTTACTTTCCCATCTGCCGGAGTGTAAGAAATGGCATTGCTGACGAGATTAATGATCACTTGCTGGATACGAAAAGGATCTGTTTCACAAACGATTGGCTGATTCAGGTCATTTAGGACAAATTGAATGTTCTTCTTGGCTGCCTTCTTCTCCAATATCTCGTACGTATCTCGCAAAACAGGGACGATATCCACCTTCTGCAAATCAAGCTGGAATCCCTGCTGCTCCACCTTAGACAATTCCAGCAATTCCTTGATTAGTGCTTGAAGCCGGTTACTTTCCTTCAGAATGATGGAGAGGAAATGATTTAGTGTATCCTTATCTTCCTTTGCTCCATCAATCAATGTTTCCGTAAATCCCTTTATGGATGTAACAGGCGTATTCAATTCATGTGACACATTGGCTACGAATTGCTTCCGCACGGTTTCGAGCTTCTTCAGCTCCGTAATATCATGGAAAACCAAAATAATTCCTTTCCATTCACCCTTCGGACCAATAATCGGGGCCCCGTACACTTCGAAATTCTTCCGTTCAAGACCGATTGTCAAGACAATTTGTTTTTTTATTTTTTGCTCGACCATGAAGATTTCCTCAATGAGAGCATTTACTTCCTCACGATGGATTACCTTGTAATAAAGCTCCGACAAGTAATCCTCTTCATTTTCTTTAAAGAGATTCAGGTAAGCACGATTGACCATATTGATATATCCTTTATCATCAATCAATAGCAAGGCGCTTCCCATATTCTCAATCAAAGTACTAAGCCGGTCTTTTTGAATATCATAGGCGATTTTCATCTCTTGCATATCACGGGCAAGCTGATTAATGGAATCATTCAGCAGCCTCGCTTCCTTGTTGCGGCCAATATAAGTGCGTGCACGATAATTCCCTTTCGTCAGCTCCTGCACCGCATGATAGGCACTATCAACAGGCATGAAATACTTCTTAATGATCTTAAAAACAAATAGCATGATAACGATGAATGCCACTGCCAAAAATGACAGAGAGGTTGTCCAGATCGATAACCCTCCCATAATGACATTCTTCTCTTGACCAACCAACAGGATGCCTTCATCCGATTGAATGGGAGAAATATAATAGAATAATCCGTCATCATGAAGCTCCCCGAAAACCGGTTCAGCTGAATGATCCCCGAACTCTTCCAACTTCGCTTGATAAAGAGCCAGCTCCTCACCTGTTGTCCCTTCTTCTACATACCTCTTATCAGAAAGAACCTCGCCGTCACGGTCAGTCAGCAGGATAGAAATACCCAGCTCTTTACTGAGTACCTCAAGCCGGCTATTAAGCTCCGTTGTATCCTCTAGATCAGCGAGCTGCCATTCGATCACTTGCGCCGCATTCTTCAGGTCATTCCTCGTATCTCTTTCCAGATACATCGTGAACACCTTTCCTAATAAAAGTCCAAACAGAAAGGAAATAATCAGGATAGCGGAGGCAATCTCGAACGTCATCATTCTTCTTGATTTCTTCATTATCTCGGTTCCTCTAGCTTATATCCAAGTCCGCGTACCGTTTTAATATAGACTGGTTTCTTCGTATCCTGTTCGATTTTTTCACGTAAATGACTGATATGCACATCCACAATTCGTGTATCCCCAACAAAGTCATAATTCCAAATGACATTCAAAAGCTGATCCCTTGTGAGAATTCTTGACTTATTTTTCGCTAGATAAGCCAAAAGTTCAAATTCCTTCGGTGTCAACTCAAGCAATCCATCACGAAGATAGGCTTCATATCTTTCAATATATATTTTCAGTTCGCCGACTGTGATGAGGTCTGTATCATCCTCTTTTGACTCAGCGGCTGTATTAATCATATCCACTCTTCTTAGGAGGGCCTTTACTCTTGCCACAACCTCACGCGGGCTGAATGGCTTAGTCATATAATCATCGGCACCCAGCTCAAGTCCAAGAACTTTATCGAACTCTTCGCTTTTGGCAGTGAGCATCAATATTGGGACCGCAACCTTATTCTGACGCAGGATTTTGCAGACCTCAATCCCGTCAAGCTTAGGCAGCATGAGGTCCAATATGATCACATCTGGTCTTTCTGTCATTGCCAGCTGCTTACCCATTTCCCCATCCATCGCCTTAATGACGGTAAACCCGGCTTGTTCCAAATTATACGTAAGCAAGGTAATGATTGATTCTTCATCTTCCACAACTAGGACTTTTTTGCTCATCTTATCCTCCATCCGCTTCCCGATATATTAACTTCATTTCTAATAGCTTATGTTTGAATAGTCCTCTCTATTTATTTCATTGCCATAATCCATTCTGAATTATGCGCTCCAGACCAATCAATAAAGCATTTATCACCAATGTCTCTTCCCCAATTATACCAATCTCTCACCATTATATATGAAAAGATGAAATCTTGGTATAATGTCCCGCACCGGAATATAGGCAGGGACATGAATCATGCAGGAGTCGGTTCGTGAGATATCTAAACCACAGGAAAAGGCCTTTCAAAAGATTTCAGAATGTAGACAAAATCGCATTGACTCTAGCTGATAAGATTTTGTTCTATTCCCTCTGGCGTGGACTGCTTCCTCTATGTGTTCGCCTGAATGAGCTTCTGATAGATTTCACTTTACTTGTAAACAAATGGAAGGAGACATTCCTTACAATCAATTTCATTAGAATTATTTGATTTCTAGAGGAGTATGCATAGTTATCTTGTCATTAAAAAATCAAACAAGTGACTTGAGAAAAAAGTACTCTCAATTCTTTTAGGCAAAATTAAAAGGGACTCCCGAAAGAGTCCCTTTGTACATATATCACACAAGAATAGACATAACTGCCTTGACTGATTGAACGGAATGAGCAAGGGCGGCTTGTTCCTCCTCTTGCAATTCAAGTTCAATTACTTTCTCTATACCGTTTGCACCGATGATAGTCGGTACACCAAGGTAGATTCCATCATAGCCGTATTCCCCCTCTAAATAAGCTATGGCTGGAAGAATCCTGCGCTGGTCCTTCAAGATAGCCTCTGCCATGGATACAAGGGAGGCAGCGGGTGCATAGTAGGCACTGCCGTTACCAAGCAGCTCTACAATTTCTCCTCCGCCCTTTCTTGTCCGCTCGACAATACTGTTGAGACGCTCTTTAGGGATGAGTGCTTCCAATGGAATCCCGCCGGCATAGGAGTATCGGACAAGGGGAACCATTTCGTCCCCATGTCCGCCAAGCACAAAGCCAGTTATATCCTTGACAGACAGATTTAACTCCTGAGCGATGAATGTGCGGAATCTTGCTGTATCAAGCACGCCTGACTGCCCAATAACACGGTTCTTTGGAAATCCCGTTTCCTTGAAAACCGTGTAGGTCATCGCATCGACCGGATTGGTCAAGACGATGATATGGCTTTCCGGCGAATATCTTACAACTTCCTTTGCTACTGAACGCATGATTTTCTGATTGGTTTGCACAAGATCATCACGACTCATGCCAGGTTTCCGGGCAATACCTGCCGTAATAATGACTAAATCGGAGTCCTTTGTATCTGCATAATCGGATGTTCCGATAATGGATGAATCAAACCCTTGCACCGGACCAGCCTGGGCCATGTCTAAAGCCTTCCCCTTTGTAGGCTTTTCCATTTGCGGAATATCCACGAGCACTACATCCCCAAGCTCCTTTTGTGCTAAAAGGAACGCTGTAGTCGCTCCTGTAAAACCACTGCCGATAACAGAGATTTTTTTGCGTTTCAATCCCATAATATATCATCTACCCCCATCGTTTATTGACGGTACCGTTCAAAAATCATCCCTCGTAAATCGTGCCTGCTTTCTACCTGTGTTCTTTATTCCATATTCTTGATTAATTCATCAGCAAATTCAGAGCATTTCACTTCGTTTGCTCCATCCATCAAGCGGGCAAAGTCATAAGTAACCACTTTAGAATCAATCGTTTTCTCCATGGAACGAGTGATCATGTTCGCTGCTTCATTCCAGCCTAAATGCTCAAGCATCAATACGCCGGAAAGAATGACAGAGGATGGATTTACTTTATCAAGACCTGCATATTTCGGAGCTGTACCATGTGTCGCTTCAAAAATCGCATGTCCAGTTACGTAGTTAATGTTTGCCCCTGGAGCAATACCGATACCGCCGACTTGTGCTGCAAGAGCGTCAGAGATGTAATCCCCATTCAAGTTCATTGTTGCAACGACATCGAATTCTCTTGGTCTAGTCAGAATTTGTTGAAGGAAGATATCCGCAATAGAATCCTTTACGATGATCTTGCCAGCTGCTTCAGCATCAGCCTGTGCTTTATTAGCCGCTTCTGTGCCTTCTGCATCTTTAATGCGGTCATATTGAGCCCATGTGAACACTTGCTCGCCGAACTCTTCTTCCGCTACTTCATAGCCCCAGTTTTTGAAGGCTCCTTCAGTAAATTTCATAATGTTTCCTTTGTGAACAAGCGTCAAGGATTTTCTCCCTTCCTTGATGGCATAATTCAACGCTGCGCGTACAAGGCGTTTTGTTCCTTCTTCAGAAACCGGCTTAATACCGATACCGGAAGTTTCCGGGAAGCGAATCTTAGAGACACCCATTTCATTGCGAAGGAATTCTAATAGTTTCTTAACATCATCAGAACCTTTGGCATATTCAATTCCAGCATAAATATCTTCTGTATTTTCACGGAAGATGACCATATCCGTATCCTGCGGGCGTTTAACCGGTGAAGGAACGCCATCAAAGTATCTAACAGGACGCAAGCATGTGTATAGGTCAAGCTCTTGACGAAGCGCGACATTTAAGGAGCGGATTCCGCCGCCGACAGGAGTTGTTAATGGCCCTTTAATCGCGATTAAGTATTCTTTAATCACGTCAAGTGTTTCAGCCGGGAGCCATTCACCTGTTTCATTAAATGCTTTTTCGCCAGCTAATACTTCTTTCCAAACAATAGCTTTCTCGCCGTTATAGGCTTTTTCTACCGCAGCTTCCAATACACGGGATGCAGCAGCCCAAATATCCGGGCCTGTTCCGTCACCCTCGATAAAAGGAATGATTGCATGATTTGGCACTTGTAGAGCGCCATCTACTACTTTGATTTTTTCTGCCTGACTCATTGAAAATCCCTCCAGCATGTATCAGCAAGCACAGAACCTGCTGTTCTTTAGTCTCTATATCTTCTCTATCTCTTTAACACTCTAAAGTATAGTATACCTATTTAAAATATTATGAACAAATTTTACATTTATAAATATCAGAATTATTTAGTGAGGCTTGTCCAATACTAGATGAAAATCAGCGTTCTTCGATTGGAACGTACTTTTGCATGCCAGGACCGACATACTCTGCACGAGGACGAATTAAACGGTTGTTTTCATATTGCTCAAGAATATGAGCAATCCAACCGGACATACGGCTGACAGCAAAGATTGGTGTGAATAGGTCATGATCAATACCTAAACTGTGGTACACGGATGCAGAATAGAAATCTACGTTTGGCGGAAGAGGTTTTCTGGAAGTAACCAATTCCTCAATTCTTGTGGACATTTCATACCATTTCGGTTCGCCGTTCATGTCAGTTAGCCTTTTGGACATTTCACGGAGATGTTTCGCACGAGGGTCCCCTTTGCGGTATACGCGGTGGCCAAATCCCATGATTTTTTCTTTATTATCAAGCTTATCATTAATATAAGTCTCGACATTCTCAAGTGAATCTATTTCTTTGAGCATTTTCATAACTGCTTCATTTGCTCCGCCGTGAAGCGGTCCCTTCAAGGCACCAATGGCAGCAGTAACACCAGAATACATATCAGATAAAGTCGCCACACATACACGTGCAGTGAATGTAGATGCATTCAATTCATGATCGGCATGAAGTACGAGAGCTTTATTAAATGCCTCAATCTCAACCTGGCTTGGCTCCTTGCCATTTAACATGTACAGGAAGTTTTGGGCATAACCAAAATCCTTGCGCGGCGCAATTGGCTCAAGACCCTTACGGATGCGTGAAAAAGCTGTCACGATGGCTGGAATCTTTGCTTGTAAGCGGATAGCTTTTCGTAAGTTTGCCTGATCATCCATGACATCTGCTTCCTCGTCATATAATCCAAGCATGGATACAGCCGTTCTCAAAGCTCCCATCGGGTGTACTTTTTCAATTGGATACATCTTAAAATGCTCGATGATTTCATTCGGCAATGCAGCATTTGCAGCCAATTGATTCTTCAAGTCCTCTAATTCAAGATGATTTGGCAGCCTGAGGTTCCATAATAGGAAAATAACCTCTTCAAAGCTTGCGTTTTCCGCTAAATCATCAATGTCATACCCCACATATGTGAGCGTGTCATCAATGATCGAGCTGATGGAAGATGATGTAGCAACAATACCTTCTAGACCTTTTGTTACAGACATTAAAATCTCTCCTTTGCCAGAAATTTCCCCTATGTTTTCCGATTCACTGGTCAGTCGGGTTAATCATGCTGAATATATCCCGGCTTTAAAGCTATATTCTTGCATAACTTCTTTACTCTTATAATAAGTAAGCGTTACCATAAGAAAGCGTTTTAAACCCATCTAACCCATTCTCTGAACGATTGCTCAGAATAATAATAATAATAGGGTTCACAAAAAAATTGTAAATTTTTGTGAAACCCGAGCCTTTTTTAATTATAAACAATTATTCCAAATTTGTGAAAGAAAACAACTCGTAAAATTATTTGACAGAGGTTTTTCCGAGAGATTTATCGAAATAAATCGATTAGCTGCATCATTAAGTAGGCGATGCCGGCACCAATTAACGGACCGACTGCTACCCCATTAAAAAGGGCAACCGCTAAGATTGTCCCAAACACGAGCGCCACCGTGATATGCGGGTCACTAGCAAGCAGTTGAATTCCATTCTTGGCGATAAGAGCTACCGCCACTCCGGAAAGCATAGCAACCCATGCATACGGGGATTTTGCCGCTTCAGCCAGCTGCTTAAAGCCGATATGACCGGTAGCGATTGGCACGAGTACCGCAATCGTAATAATGGTCACGCCCCAGTTGATACCCTTCGATTGAACATACGCTAAAAAGCGGCCGTCAGCTCCTGCCACTTTCATCAACAGCAGGAAGCCTGTTGCGACCATTAATGAAGTATTCTTAGCAATGACCCCAATCAAAAGAAGAATAAGCAGGAAAATATAAGGTCCATACATGTTGTTTCATCCTTCCAAGTTTCAATTTATCTAAACATTGTAAATAAATAATTTATTTTACTTTTGTGGTAATAATCGAATTTTCATTGAACTAAAGATAAGAATATAATAGATAGAAGAAGACCCTCGCTTAAGGAGGCATTAATCGTGAATCTTGAATATTTATATCGTGCCCTGCGCTTTGTGTTCGTCATTGTCGGCACCGCCGCATCTGTTTATTTATTGCTTTTGACGGCGAAATATACATACCCTTTTATCATAGGGATATGCCTTGCCTTCTTGATGAATCCCTTCATCACCTTTCTAACAGGAAAGCTTCGTTTTCCACGTGCTTTGGCTGTCTTGGCCAGTATGCTCATCCTAATTGCCTTAATTGCAGGATTAATTACCTTTTTAGTCACAGAAACCGTGGCCGGCGCAGCCTATTTGTCTGATGTATTGCCAAAGCATCTCAACACCATGATTATCCTCATCCAAGATTATTTTCAAGCCAAGATTCTTCCCTTATATGAGAAGATCATTTCTTTGTTTAATAATCTCGAAGCTGGTCAACAGGATACAGTTCTATCAAATATCGAAAATATTGGGAGCAGCATTGGAACAACTCTGACAAATCTCATACAAACCACTCTTGGCTTTGTTCCTAAGTTGATTGGCTGGCTTCCAGGTGCTGGAACGGGCGCCATTTTCACCTTGCTTGCAACATTCTTCATCGCAAAGGAATGGAACAAGCTTCTTGCTAAGACACAGCAGTTTCTCCCTGATAAGACCCTCCAAAACATCCGGAAGGTCATCATTGAACTTGAACGGGCATTATTTGGCTTTATTCGTGCACAATTGACCCTGATCTCGATGACAACACTCATTGTATTGATTGGATTGCTTATTCTGAGAATCGAATTTGCCATCACAATCGCCTTGATTACGGGGTTTGTTGACTTGCTTCCTTATCTCGGAACAGGTCTCGTGTTTGTCCCATGGATTATTTATGCCTTAATGACTGGCAATTTAAGCCTGGCCCTTGGACTCGCTATTCTTTATACAGTTGTCATTGTACAGCGTCAGCTTATGGAACCGAAGATTCTCTCTTCCAGCATAGGGCTTGACCCGCTTGCGACCTTAGTTGCCATTTTCGTCGGTTTCAAGATACTCGGGTTTCTCGGGCTCATTCTTGGCCCAATCGTCCTCGTCATCATCCGCACGCTTTATAAGCTGCACATTCTCCATGATGTTTGGGATTTTATCATGGGCAGGAAACCAACCGATTTCCCTGAATAAAAAAAGGGCTGTTCATGGCAGACTGTTGAATCAGTCTGCCATAAACATGCCTGCTCACTTAACGGATAATCTTAATCGTACCTCGTGACTTGCTCATCAGCTTCCACAGTAACGCAGTTAGCAGCGGCTTGACCCATTTCCTTGTGATTGGAATAAGCAGCATAAGTCCGGCAATGTCACTAATAAAGCCTGGCAAAAGAAGCAGGAAAGCACCCGCAAGAATACAAATTCCATTAAAGAGCTCCTCACCAGGCATCATTCCCCTATTCAATTGTTCCTGTGCCCTTCTCAGGGTCTGTATTCCCTGCCTCTTAGCGAAGAAAAAGCCGAAAATACCGGTTAAGAACATAAGGGATACCGTCCACCCAATCCCAATATAAGAGCCTGACAGCAGCAGGACAATAATTTCAATTGCCGGTATCAGGATAAATAGAAACGTTGATCGTTTCATAAAAGCCCTCCTACATTATCTCTTCCTACCAGTGTACCACGAAAAGAAAAAGAGCTGCCTAAATTAGCAAAAGGCCAACTTAAACAACTCTTTCTCATTTATTGATTAAAGGATGCTTGCATGTCCTTCATAAATACGTCCGCTTCTTGCATGAACGGTAACAGTTTGTCCGTCTTTCAAATCAACTGTCGCATTTTTTGCGCCAACGATAACCGGAATGCCTTGGCTTAATCCTACAACGGCAGCATGGCTTGTCAATCCGCCTTCTTCCGTAATAAGCGCAGCACATTTCTCGATGGCTGGCATCATGTCGCGATCACTTGCATTTGTTACAAGGATGCATCCTTCTGTTGCTTTTTCATTTGCTTCTGCAGCATCTTTCGCCACAACTACTTTGCCTGATGCAGATTTGCGGCCGATACCTTGGGCGCTCACCAATACAGAACCAATGATATGGATTTTCATGATATTAGTTGTACCAGATTCGTTAACTGGAACACCTGCTGTGATGATAACCAAATCACCTGGGTTCACGAAGCCATTTTTCATGGATTCTGTTACAGCTGTATCAAGCATATCGTCTGTGTTTGTTGTTGGTGTTCCCATGATAGGCTGAACACCCCAAACCAATGCAAGCTTACGCATTACACGCTCATGTGCTGTAACAGCAATGATTGGTGCATTGGAACGATAGCGGGAGATCATGCGAGCAGTAGAACCGCTTTGTGTCGGTGCAATAATAGCAGAAACCTTTAAGTTAAGGGCTGTATGAGCAACAGACAAGCCGATTGCCTCTGTCACATTGTAATCATGGTC
This sequence comes from Pradoshia sp., assembly GCF_051873915.1. Lineage (NCBI taxonomy): Bacteria > Bacillati > Bacillota > Bacilli > Caryophanales > Bacillaceae > Pradoshia > Pradoshia sp. The sequence goes on along the minus strand of NZ_JBJEFJ010000162.1, from coordinate 16,610 downwards.
TTTGCTGCGTGCAGAAAGAATTGCTTTGTAGTTCAAAGCTGTCTCTGTTTTCTGTGCAATATTGTGCATCGTTTGAACGGCTTCAACTGGATATTGACCTGCAGCTGTTTCACCAGAAAGCATGATGGCATCTGTACCGTCAAAGATTGCATTCGCAACGTCACTTGCTTCCGCACGAGTCGGACGAGGGTTGCGCTGCATGGAATCAAGCATTTGTGTTGCTGTGATAACTGGTTTAGCTAAACGGTTGCAGCGTTTGATTAGATCCTTTTGAACAAGTGGTACATCTTCTGCTGGAATCTCAACACCAAGATCTCCACGTGCAACCATCAAACCATCAGAAACTTCAAGGATTTCCTCGATGTTTTCAACACCTTCATGGTTTTCAATCTTAGGAATGATTTGGATATGGCCAGCATTATGTTTTTCAAGCAATTCTCTGATTTCTAGAACATCAGCTGCACGGCGAACGAATGATGCTGCAATGAAATCAACATCTTCTTCGATACCGAAAACAATGTCTTCTGCGTCTTTTTGCGTAATTCCAGGCAATTTCACAGAAACACCAGGAACGTTAACGCCTTTTTTGTTTTTGATCATTCCAGTGTTAAGTACTTTTGTATGGATTTCACCTTTTGACTTATCGACATCGATAACCTCAAGGCCGATTAATCCATCATCTACAAGAATTCTTGAACCTGGATATACATCATCGATCAAGCCTTCATAAGTGATGGAAAACTTCTCTGGTGTTCCAAGAACTTGAGTGCTGGAAATAGTCACATTTTGGCCGGCAACCAATTCAAAACCGCCATTTTCCATATCATGAGTACGGATTTCAGGACCTTTCGTGTCAAGCAAGATCCCAACTGTTTTGCCGGTTTCCTTTGCAGCTTGGCGAATTGTTTGAATCCGTGCACGGTGTTCTTCATGGCTTCCGTGTGAGAAGTTTAGGCGCGCCACATTCATGCCGGCCTCCATTAAAGCTTTCAGCTTTTCTAATGATTCACTGGCAGGGCCAATCGTACACACAATTTTCGTTTTACGCATGCTGTATCCTCCTAATTACTTTATATAACTTAAATTGACAGCTCATCTGATAATTTATACATTTTTTGATCAATCACATGTGGCATCTTCAATGCTTCAATGATATCATAATCAACCAATTTGTTGTTCACGATCCCTACAGCACGGCCGCCCTTGCCTTCGATCAGCAATTCAACTGCGCTGGCTGCCAAACGGCTCGCTAAAACGCGGTCCTGTGCAGTAGGGGAACCACCGCGCTGAACGTGTCCTAGTACGGTAACACGAGTTTCAGCACCAGTGCGTTTTTGAATTTCCTCACCGATTTCAAACCCGTTTCCTACACCTTCTGCTACAACGATGATACTGTGTTTCTTTCCTCTATCATGCCCGCGATTCAGCTTATTAATGATATCATTCATATCATGGTTTTCTTCAGGAATGAGAATGGATTCTGCTCCGCCGGCCAGACCTGCCCAAAGAGCAATATCCCCGGCATTTCTTCCCATAACCTCAATTACGTATGTTCTCTCATGAGATGTAGCTGTATCTCTAATTTTGTCGATGGAATCGATAACGGTATTCAGTGCTGTGTCAAATCCAATCGTGAAATCAGTTCCTGGAATATCATTATCAATTGTTCCAGGCACACCCACACATGGATAACCAAGCTCTGTCAATGCTCTTGCTCCGCGGTAAGAACCATCTCCGCCGATTACAACAAGACCTTCAATGCCAAATTTCTTAAGTTGTTCAATACCCTTAAGCTGCACTTCTCTTTCCTTGAATTCTGGACAACGTGCAGTATAGAGCATTGTTCCTCCTCTATGTATAATGTCACCGACTGAACCAAGTTCAAGTTTTTTAATATTTCCATTGACCAGTCCTTGGTATCCGTTGTATATTCCATATACTTCAACATTATGGTAAATCGCCTTACGGACAACTGCGCGAATGGCGGCGTTCATGCCTGGAGAATCTCCTCCGCTTGTTAATACGCCAATTTTCTTCATGATCATCACCTCAAGTATATTATAATCTCCTCTATAGAGCTTCAACCTGTAAAGAATGGAAAGGAAAATCTCTCTGATGAAACTATATAGCCGTATTGCAATTTTTATTCTATGATAACAAAAAACTTTCGTAAACCCCATTATACCAGTATTTAAAAAATGGAAACGTTATCATGTTATTTATCTTCAGCATATTTTTGGAAAATGAACATTCCATGTACTTTTTCCCTTCCCCGAAAAAAAGAAACGTACATAAAATCTGTACGCTCCCTCATTTTCACCTTATTGATAGGTAAAAACACTCCCAAGGAAATTGTATTTCCCAATCTTCCTGTATTTCAGGTAGCGCATATCTAATAACTCATCTTTATCAAGTGATGATAGTTTCTCCAAAGACTGCGCTAATATACGGTCAATTTCACGTGCCTGATCCATTACATTTCGGTGGGCTCCGCCAAGTACCTCTGGAATGACCTCATCAATGATCTCCAGCTCTTTCAAATCCCTCGCCGTAATTTTCATTGACTCCGCCGCTTTTTTCGCTTGAGCGGAATCCTTCCAAAGAATAGAGGCTGCCCCTTCAGGAGATATGACAGAATATGTAGAGTTCTCAAGCATATGCAAATGATCGCCTACGCCAAGGGCCAATGCACCGCCGCTTCCTCCTTCACCAATCACGATACAAATAATCGGAACCTTTAATCCCGCCATCTCAAACAGATTGCGGGCAATAGCTTCACTTTGACCGCGCTCTTCTGCTGCCTTTCCTGGATAAGCTCCCTTTGTATCGATAAAGCAGATTACTGGACGATTGAACTTTTCAGCCTGCTTCATGAGCCTTAGCGCTTTTCTATACCCCTCCGGATGTGGCATCCCAAAGTTACGAAGGATATTCTCCTTTGTATCCTTGCCGCGCTGATGGCCGATTACCGTGACGGGCTGGCCGCGATATTTAGCAATTCCTCCGATAATCGCATGGTCATCACCATATAACCGGTCGCCGTGGCATTCGAAGAAATTCGTAAACAAACGGTCAATATAGTCCTTGGTGGTCGGACGCAAAGAATGACGCGCTATTTGAACACGATCCCACGGCTCTAGAGTTTCATAAATTTCTTTTTCAATGTCCTGCAGCCTATCCTCAAGAGTCTCAATATCCTCCGAAAAATCATGGGAAGTGGTGCCCGCAAGTTTCTTCAGTTCTGCTATTTTTGCTTGCAAGTCCTTGATGGGCTTTTCAAACGATAATTCCCCTGTCATCACTCATTACCTCCTGGCATGTGAATCTCAAGTATATTAACCAAAGCCGCTTTTAATTCAGTGCGGGGGATAACAGCATCCAGCTGACCATGCTCAAGCAAAAATTCTGATGTTTGGAAGTCCTCCGGCAGTTTCTCATGGATTGTCTGCTCGATAATCCTTCTGCCCGCAAAGCCAATCAAGGCCCCCGGTTCAGCCAAATTATAGTCTCCTAATGAAGCGAAGCTCGCCGATACGCCGCCGGTCGTCGGATGGGTCATAATTGAAATAATCAGTCCTTGATGATCACTGAACCGTTTTAAGGCGGCACTTGTCTTCGCCATTTGCATTAAGCTTAATACCCCTTCCTGCATTCTAGCTCCGCCTGAAGCCGTAAAGATGATGAACGGCACCTTTAATTCATCTGCCTTCTCAATAGCCCGTGTGATTTTCTCACCGACAGCAGATCCCATACTTCCCATCCGGAATGTCGAATCCATGACAGCGACCACTGTGGTCTGACCACCTAATTGACATACTCCTGTTAAGACCGCTTCATTCATGTTCGTCTTCTTACGATCCTGATCCAATTTCTCGAGATAATTCGGGAAAGATAAAGGATTCTCTGACACAATCATACGATCGATTTCCTCAAAGGTTCCTTCATCACTAAGGCTCACAATCCGCTCATAAGCCGTCATCGTATGATGATACCCGCATTTAGGACAAACTTTGTCATTCTTGATGATTTCCTTTGAATATTTGATAACCTTACAGGAAGGGCATTTCATCATGATACCTTCCGGGATATCTTGTTTTGCTTTATCTGATGGGATTGTCGCATATTTTTTTCTGCGTCCCCTTGAAAATACATCTTTTAACAAACTGCCCTATCTCCTTTCCAATCCCCTATGTGTTTAAACAACCAAGAGTGGCCTTACCTCTTGTTTACGGAAGAAAGGCCTATAGTCCGCCAACTACAAACGATTCCTTCCATGAATCCTCAAAAGATAAAGCCAAGTCCATTTGGTTATACAGCCATTCTATTCGGCCGTTACACTCTTTCTGATTTTTTCTTCATAAATGGCAAGGGCTTCGTCCTTTTGCCCATTCTCTAACATAGCAGCTAATAGGATGTATTGCTTACGCTCAGAAATAGGGAAGATACTGCCGGAAGCTTTGCAATAGCTGTTAACAGTTCTCCATATTCTCTCCATCAAACGATTATCTGTCATTATAGCCAATTTAGTGAAGAATTCTTCATCGGTAAACGAATTGTTCCTTGCCCATTGATATAAGTCTTTGCCTGCCTCCGGATCACGGTCACTACGATCGGAAAGGATTCGAATGCAATCCTTCTCAAGCAGAAGCTTCACTTCAAGCAAGTCTTCCTTCGTCTTTCCCTCTAGCACAAAGAAGGAACCCAATAGTTCCACAAGCTTGTGCTCCTGGAAATTATAGATGAATGTGCCTTCTCCTCTGCGTGTTTCAATTAAGCCTAAGAGCTCTAAGGCCCTAAGTGCCTCCCGAACAGAGGAGCGGCCCACATTCAACCGCTCTGAAAGCTCCCTTTCGGATGGAATCTTATCTCCAGGCACAAGCCTGTCCTGTTCAATCATTTTCTGAAGCTTACGTACGATTTCTAAATAAACCTTTGATTGCCCTGTTTCTTGCCTTTGCTCCACTGGCCCTCACTCGCTTTTCCCAATTGATGATAACAACTCTGTTTTTCTTCTAATCTCTTCCGGGTCCACTTTTAAACGTGCAACACCTGTTTCCATGGCCGCTTTAGCCACAGCAGCCGCGACAGCTGGTGCTACCCGGGGATCGAACGGTGCAGGAATGACATAATCCGCATGCAGCTCTTCCTCCGTGATTAAGTCCGCAATTGCATGCACGGCAGCCACCTTCATCTTCTCATTGATATGAGTGGCGCGTACATCCAGAGCTCCGCGGAAAATTCCCGGAAATGCCAGCACATTATTGACCTGATTAGGAAAGTCCGATCGCCCTGTCCCCACAACCTTGGCTCCCGCCTCTTTCGCAAGCTCAGGCATGATTTCGGGAGTTGGATTAGCCATTGCGAAGATGATTGGATCCTCTGCCATGGATTGAACCATCTCAACCGTAAGTGCATCAGCTACTGAGACCCCAATAAACACATCGGCCTCCTTGATAACATCCTTGAGGGACCCTTCTGTGCGGCTGCGGTTGGTATACTTTGCAACCTCTGCTTTCACCTTGTTCATTCCGTAGGGACGATCTTCAAAAATCGCTCCTTTACTATCACACATAATGATATCACGCACACCAAAATTGTATAGCAGTTTAATGATAGCGATGCCGGCTGCACCCGCTCCACTGGCGACGACCTTAATCTCGGACATTTTTTTGTTGGAGAGCTTAAGCGCATTCACGAGACCGGCAAGCGTGACAATAGCTGTTCCATGCTGATCATCATGGAAGACTGGAATATTGGCTTCTCTTTTTAACCGTTCCTCGATGACAAAACAATTCGGCGCAGCAATATCCTCCAGATTGACTCCGCCAAATGTCGGCTCCAGCAGCTTGACCGTTTCTACAATCTTGTCCACATCATTTGTATTCAAGCAGATTGGAAAAGCATCCACACCTGCAAAACTCTTAAATAGCAAAGCCTTTCCTTCCATAACAGGCAGGGCTGCCTCAGGACCGATATTTCCCAGTCCAAGTACGGCTGTTCCGTCGGAGACAACAGCGACTGTATTGCCTTTTATGGTATATTCATATACTGTATCCGGTTTATCATGAATTTGCTTGCAAGGCTCTGCAACGCCCGGAGAGTAGGCCAGGCTTAAATCCTTCGCATTTTGTACCGGAACTTTAGACACGGTTTCCAACTTCCCTTTGTTAATACGATGCATATGCAATGCTTCTTCTCTTAACGTCATCTCCAAACACCCCTTCTCCATATAAAACAATATCTGTCCCATCCATCTTGATGGTCTGACCAGAAATGATATCTTTCAATATATCACAATATTCAGGCTGATTCCTAGTCAATCTTCTTTTAACAACACATTTCCTTTACCAGCAATATCCTCAAGGCTTGAGATTAAATGGGGAGAAGGGTTTACCCAATTATCTTTTGACAGTTGAATCGTCTTTGCTTCCTTCTCATAATGCAGATATACTTTTACGCTGCCGCGGTATCCCGCAAGACATTTCTTGATACTAGCAAGATTTTCGGCAGTTTGCCTATCCGATGTAAGCCTGATGTAAAGCGATTTAAACAGAGAGCGCAATTGCTCATTCTCTTCATTCAAGTCATACATCGTTTTGATTACAAACTGCCGCTTGCCATTCCGCTCCTCTGATTTCCCCTCCAACAGCAGCATATTTCCTTCCTTCAACAGGCTGCTATGATGTCGGTACACATCCGGAAATGCGACACATTCTATTTCTCCCGTCTCATCACCGGCTGTCAAAAAGGCCATATTTTCTCCCTTTTTTGTCCGAATCGTTTTTACGGATTGAATAAAAGCACCGAGATACCCGGACATACCAGCGCGATACTTCACAATAGGCAAGGCGCCCGCCTGTGTTAATTTCCTCCGGAAGCCCGATAGCGGATGGTCAGATAAATAAAATCCAAGCACCTCTTTTTCTTTTTGCAGCTTTACGGCAGAAGGCATCGCGTCAACCATCATGTATTTTGGCTTGATCATCTCATCATCTGCATCAAAAAAGCTGGAATCACCGTTTGACGGACGGACCAATTCAACATGCTCCAATGCTACATCAATGCTTGCAAGCAGGCTTGCCCGGTCAATGGAGAACTCATCGAATGCACCCGCATAGCATAAATTCTCAAGCACCTTTCTATTCACTATCCGTGCAGGAGCACGTACACAAAAATCAAATAAGTCGAGGAAGGGACCATTTTTGCGTGCTTGGACAATCTCCCGCAAAACAGACGCCCCAATCCCTTTGATTCCAGCAAGACTGTAGCGAATCCCCAATCCTTTCTCAATCGTGAACGGGTAATGGCTCTTATTGATTGACGGCGGTAATATCTCATAGCCATTGCTCTTCAATTCCTGTACATATTGGAGAATCTTCTCCTCATTGCCGATAACAGATGTCATAATACCGGCCATGAAATGAAGGAAATAGTTTGCCTTCAAATACGCGAGCTGATAAGCAATCAAACTATAAGCAACCGCATGACTTTTAGGAAAGCCGTAATTGGCAAAACGGACAATCAAATCGTACACATCGTTTGCCCGCTTTGCATCATACCCTTTACTTTGTGCACCGCGTACGAAGTGCTCTCTTTCCTGGTCGAGCACATCCTTCTTCTTCTTGCTGACCGCTCTGCGAAGAAGATCAGCCTCTCCAAGGCTGAATCCAGCCATTGTGGAGGCAATCTGCATAATTTGCTCCTGGTAAACAATAATGCCATAGGTTGGCTCAAGGATATCCTTTAGCACAGGATGAGGATAGGAAACCGTTTCCCTGCCATGTTTCCGCGCAATGAATGCCGGGATATTATCCATCGGGCCAGGCCTGTAAAGGGCATTTACGGCCACCAGATCGCCGAACGCGGTCGGTTTAAGCTTCTGAAGGACATTTTGCATGCCACCAGATTCAAATTGAAATATACCTGACGTACGGCCTTTTGAGAGCAATTCATAGGTCTTCTCATCATCAAGCGGTAATTGACTCAAATGAATCCTCCGCCCGGTTGACCGCTCAATCTGCCTAAGAATCTGATCCAGCAAGGTTAAATTGCGCAATCCGAGAAAGTCCATCTTCAAAAGCCCAATCTCCTCGAGGTATTCCATCGCAAACTGGGTTAAATACACACCTTCATGCCCAGCCTGAATCGGAATAGTCTCCGTAAGAGGGCGGTCTGTAATCACAACTCCTGCTGCATGGATAGAGGTATGCCTAGGCAGCCCCTCCCACTTTTGGGCCATATCAATGATTCTTTGATGATGCTCCGCTTGCTTCACCCAATCGCGCAGACGCGAGGATTCTGCTAAGGCCTGGCGTATCGTCATCCCTTGGCCGGGAGGGAGCGTTCTGGATAATTGCTCAATCTCCTTCATATTCAGACCAAAGACTCTTCCGGCATCTCTTAGTGCCGCCTTCATACCAAAGGTTCCAAAGGTAATGATTTGTGCAACGTGAAGAGCACCGTACTTCTCTGCCACATAACGAATCATCTCTTCCCGGCGATTATCAGGGAAGTCGATATCAATATCCGGCATCGTAATTCTCTCAGGATTCAGAAAGCGCTCAAAAAGAAGTTCATTCTTTATGGGGTCAACATTCGTGATTCCGAGGCAATAGGACACAATGGACCCGGCAGCAGAGCCCCGTCCTGGTCCTGTCATAATCCCTGACTTATGCGCATGGTTCATGAAATCCCACACAATAAGGAAATAATCGCTGAATCCCATTTTCGCAATGACAGAAAGCTCATAATTCAACCGGTCTTCATGCTGTTTACTGCGGTCAGGGTAGCGCTTTTCAAGACCGCGATGGCATATTTCCGCCAAATAGACATCTGCTTGCCTGTTATCCGGCACAGGGTACTTCGGCAGGAGCTTTTGATGGAAGTCCATAGTAACGGTGCAGCCTCTCGCAATCCTTACGGCATTCTCCAGAGCATCCGGCTCTGCCCCGTACAACTCGACCATCTCCTCAATGGAGGCAAGATGCATCGAGTCTTCCTTTGTAATTTCTGTATCTTCCATATCAGCAAGCTTTATATTGTCTTTCAGGCAAGTCAGCCCCTGATAGGCTAAGATATCCCCTTCATCCATATAACGGACTGGACCAGCGGCAACAAACGGAACCCCCGCTTCTTCAGCAAGCCTTTTCACCTTCTCCCAGATTGACCTTTTATTCCGGGGAAGCGAAAGATAAAAACGGCCCTCGCCAAAGATCCGCTTGTATTTATAAACCAGGGCGGCCGCACCTGCATCATCACCTTGTTCCAAAAGTCCTTCAATTTGCCCTTCAGCCCCAGGACTGATTGCTACCAATCCGTTCGCATAGCCTTTCAACCACCTGTCAGGAAGGCCTTCATTTGCCCTTGTCTGAATCGCGCTCGAGATTTTCATCAAGTTCTTGTAGCCTTGATTATTCAACGCAAGCAGCAGGAGGGGAAAGCTACTTGTCTCCTCCTCATTCATCAGATCACAGGTCAACCCGATAATTGGTTTAATCCCCTGGGCTAAGCATTCTTTATAAAAGGCTGGTGCCGCATACATCACATTGCGGTCTGTAAGAGCAAGGGCTTTGTAGCCTCTATGCTTTGCACCGGCAACCATTTCTTTCACTGACAATGTGCTTTCAAGCAAGCTATAGGCACTATATACATGAAGATGGACAAAAGACATTGGCGTCACATCCTTCTTTCTTAATCAAACTAAATCATCTAAAACGATTCTTCCTCTCTATTATAAGAGTCCTGGAGAAAAAAAGAAAATATGTTCGCATTTTCATTTTGAAAGTTTTTGGACTTCCTCATAATATCCTTTGTCCGTCCATATACATGTAACAAAAACAAAAAAGGACGAGTTAGATGGATCAAGCATTTTTACCTGCCTTTATTAACAGCTTCTTCATTTCATTAGGGGTCATCTTAGGCGGGTCATTAATCGGGGGACTCGCCGCCTTCATTACAGGACAGCCTCCATTAACCCATGTGTTCCGCTTATCGGAGGGTTTGAGGATTTGGGCCATCGTCGCGGCCATCGGCGGTACATTTGATGCCGTTTACTCATTTGAAAGAGGGATATTCCATGGGGAAACAAAGGATATCTTCAAACAGATCCTGCTTATTATTTCAGCCCTCGGCGGTGCACAGGCTGGTGCCCTGATTATTTCCTGGCTGACCCAGGAGCAAATGCACCCATGAGGATTCCGCCTTATTACCGCAGCCCCCTATGGCAGCGCTTCTTTGCGGGAGCCGCCATAGGCGCTGTCATCAGCTGGGGCCTTTTCTTTTACATGTTCGGCGACCTGCAGGAAAAGCAAGTGCAGCTCATCCAAACACAGCAGGACACCATCAAGGATTTATATGAAGAGGTCGATATTTGGCAGAGCGAATATGAAATACTCAACAAGAAAAATGAAAGCCGCCTGCTTGTTCAGGATGTTTCTATCCGTATCACCAACTATAAGAAATACCGGCTCGACCCGCTCAGCATATTTGAGGTGGAGCAAAGCATCCAAAAGGATTTCGCTTCCTTGATTGGAAAGGATTTAGAAAGCGTCAGCAAAGGCAAGGAGCTGCTCAAACGAGCCATCATCAACAAGGATATTAAGCTAAACAGCCGCCATTACCAGCTGGAAATTAAGGAACTAGTCATCTACACCAATATCGAAATTGAGCTGACAATCAAGCAAATGTAGGGAATCAAAAGAGGCTGGGACATAAGTATTTCAGCCAATGATAAACCCGAAGGATTAGACGATAAAAGAATGAATCTATCGTCTATTCCTTTGGGTCTTCATTTGTTGTTTTCTATGCATAAGTTGATGGTGGCTTTCTACTATTATTGACTAGTGGAATTGAGCGAAATGCACTCGACTCCTAAGGAAAGTAGAGGAACGAGTGCATTTCGCTCAATGGAATGGACTTGTATTTCCAACTGCTATTGAAAAGGAAGAATAAGTGACAATCATTCGTTTTTGAGGATCATTTATTTCGGTTGTCCCAGCCTCATTTTTTGCATTAAGAAGATAAGGCTACACAAAGATTGCACAGGCGGATATCCTAGTTTCGATTCCTTCCAGCTAATTTGGCCACAAATAAAAAGACTAATCTGAAAGCCTTTTAACATGCTTTCAGATCAGCCTCTGTTTTACTTATCGGCTTGGCAAACCGCTACTAAGTCTGCGATAACTTTATCCACATCTGCCCAATCATAAATGGTGGCTCCAGATGCGAGCGGATGCCCTCCGCCATTATACTTTTTGGCAATACCATTGATGACCGGTCCCTTCGAACGAAGGCGCACCCGGATATCGTTATTCTCCTCAATGAAGAATACCCATGCCTTCAAGCCTTTAATACCGCCAAGCGTACTTACCAGAAGGGAAGCCTGTGAGGCATTCACCCCAAAGCGTGCCATGATTTCCTTTGTGATGACCATGGAGCCAACACCATTTTTATCCATCTTAAAATTCTCAAACACATAGCCATTTAAACGAGCGACGGCCTCATCCACATCATAAATGCCATTATAGAGTGAAGTACGGTCAAAGCCATAATGAATCAGCTCACCTGCATATTGAAAGGTTTTATCCGTTGTACTTGGATAAAGGAATCGTCCGGTATCTCCGACAATGCCAGCATAAAGAAGCCGAGCTGCCTCTTTATTCATGGTTAATCCTTTATCCTTACCGAACATATAAAAATCGTAAATCATCTCGCTGCATGAGCTCGCCGATGTATCCACCCAGACAATATCCCCATATACATCATCATTTGGGTGATGGTCAATCTTAATCAGCTGGTCCCCCATCGTATAGCGCTGGTCACACACCCGCTCCTGATTGGCTGTATCACATACAATGACGAGTGCCTTTTCATAGACGGAATCCGGGATTTGGTCAAGCTCTTTTAAAAACCGGAGGGATTCCTCTTCCTGCCCCACCATATATACATTCTTCTCAGGGAAAGAGGCTTTAATTATTTCCCCTAGTCCACATTGAGACCCGTAGGCATCCGGGTCCGGACGCACATGCCTATGTATAATAATCGTCTCATATTGTTTAATTGCATCAAGTATGCGTTCTTTCATTCTCGATTCTCCTTTAATGAGTCTTCCTACTCTTTATTAAAACAAAAATCAGACCCTTATGGAAGGTCGTTCCATATTGGTCATTTTATTCTATTTCTTGTACAATATAGACATACTATTCTAACGGAGGCCAGCTCATGCCTATACTAGTTTTCTTGATTGTGACATCCCTGTCCTTTTATATTTACTATAAAGCGAAAACGTACCGGACGCATCATCCGATGCAGCGTGCATGCCTGAAAGGAAAGTCATCCATGACCCTCGGCTTTTTCGTACTGACATTCGGAATCAATCAATTATTTCTATATCAAACGACCATCACTTATTTTATAGCAGGAATCTTCATCATCATGGGGGCACTAAGCCTATATGGCGGATTTAAAATGTACCGCCACTTTGCTCCGCTGGCAGAGGATGAATTCCACGCCATGTCTAAATAAGAGACAGCCTTGCTAGCAAAAATGCCTTAACCAAGGAATACCTTTCTAATGGTTAAGGCATTTTTTAATCCAGCAATCTCATCAGCGCTCGAGCAATTGGCACATGATCATGGCTTTCCCGACCAATTTCCCCTCATTGAACACATCAATCTCTACTTTCCCGAATTTACGGCCGACCTCGAGAATCTTCGGGGCAATCTTTAGAATACTTTCCAGCTGAACAGGCTTAAGGAAATAAACGGTCATATTTTCAACAACCAGCTCACCCCTCTTATAGCCGCGAAGTGCACGATTTGCCGCCTCAATGACAAGAGCCGTAAAGACACCGTACGAAATGGTTCCTAAATGATTTGTCATTTGCGGAGTCACTTCGCATTCATAAGCATCCTCCTCTTGAACGACATTCATCTGATTAGCTATGACATCATCAATTGTTTCACCTACCTGCGGCTGTCGCTGACTCATTTGAAGAGCCTTCAGGACATCCTGACGGCTGATGATCCCAATCAGGATATTACGGTTATCCACAACAGGCAGGAGCTCAATTCCTTCCCATACCATCATATGGGCAGCACTCGCAACACTTGTCTTTTCTCCAGTAAAAATCGGATTTTTCGTCATGACTTTTTCAATGGCCGTTTCTGATGCCATCCCTAGAATATCACGAGACGTAACCATCCCTTGGAGCCTCATATTCTCATCAACGACCGGGAAACGGCTGTGCTTTGTCTTCCGATTAAGCTCTGTCCAGTCCTCAATCGTATTTCCGACTCGCAGCACCTCGGTCCGGTCAGCAGGAATAAGAATGTCTTCCACAAGCAGGATTTCCTTCTTAATCAATTGGTCATAGATAGCCCGGTTGATCATCGTTGCTACCGTAAACGTATCATAAGAGGTAGAGATAACCGGCATTTGCAATTCATCGGCCAGTCTCTTAATGGAATCCACCGTATCAAATCCGCCCGTGATCAGGACGGCCGCCCCTGCCTTCAAGGCAAGCTCATGCGCCTGGACCCGGTTTCCGACAATGAGAAGGTTCCCTGCTTCTGTGTAACGCATCATCGCATCAAGCTCCATCGCTCCGATGACAAACTTATTTAATGTTTTGTGGAGACCTGACCTTCCTCCGAGAACTTGTCCATCCACAATATTAACCACTTCTGCAAACGTCAGCTTCTCAATATTCTCTTTCTTCTTCCGCTCAATTCGAATGGTTCCCACACGTTCAATCGTGCTCACATACCCTTTCGTCTCTGCATCCTTGATGGCACGGTAAGCCGTTCCCTCACTAACCATGAGCGCCTTTGCAATCTGACGGACGGAAATCTTCTGGCCAATCGGAAGTTCATCAATATAATGTAATATTTGTTCATGCTTAGTAGCCAAACTATTCACCCTTTTTCGTTATCCATTATTCTTCATTATAATGGGAAAAGGGTGATTCTATCAAACAGCCCTTTTTTTATACACCTTTTTGCCTTACCTTAGCCGCTCCTGCAGCCTTAGAGGATTCCCTTCTGCCGGCTTTTCCATACAGAATACCGGACAGATTGCCAGCAAGGACACAAAAGGCAAGCGCCATCCACGCAGCAGAGAATAAAATTTCCTCCCTTGTCCCCTCAAAGGTTAAATGAGGTAATGACCACATTAGCATCACAAAGGCAGCAACAAAACAAAATCCATACCTTTTCTTCATCGAAAATCCCTCCTATACGAGTAATATATGAGAGATTTCAAAAAAAAGAAGCACGGCTCCCTTGATTTGCCGGGTGCTATGCTTCTTGCTGTTCCTTATAGTTCCACCGAATCCCCAGGAGCCATCACATTTACGACACCCTTCTCACACAGGGCAGCGAAATGATGCGGGTCCTGCTTAATTGGCGGGAAAGTATCATAGTGAATCGGAACGGCCTGTTTCGGATGCAGGAATTCAACTGCAAGCGCCGCATCCTCCGGTCCCATCGTGAAATTATCCCCAATCGGAATAAAGGCAAGGTCGATTGGATGCCGATCACCAATCAACTTCATATCAGAGAATAATCCCGTATCCCCGGCATGGAAGACCGTCTTGCCATCAATCGTTACGAGAATCCCGGCCGGCATACCGCCATAAATCATTTGACCGTTCTCTTCAAAGCCAGTTCCATGGAAGGCTTGAGTAAGCTTCACGCGCCCAAACTCAAATTCATATGCGCCCCCGATGGACATCCCATGCGTTTTCACGCCCTTCCAACCTAGATATGTACTCATCTCAAAGTTGCAGATAACAAGGGCATCATGCTTTTTTGCGAGCTCAATCGTATCCCCGACATGATCACTATGCCCATGTGTCAATAAAATGAAGTCCGGGCTGACATCCTCGACCTTTAAATCTGTCAGCTCATTGCCCGTAATAAATGGATCAATTAAGATTTGATGCTTGTCTGTCTCAATTTTGACAACGGAATGGCCATGGTAAGAAACTTTCAAGATTCATCTCTCCTTTTCTTCACTATTGGATATAAATACCCGCATTTTTTATTTTCTAACAATTTACTTTCTTTGATTTAATTGATAACCTACTATACATATCACTAGAGTACAGGAGGCAGTTTAAATGAGCAACTTAAAATTACTAGCTGATTGGCTAAAGGAAAAACAAGCTGATGCAGCATTTATCACATCTACCGAGAATGTTTTCTATTTAAGCGGCTTTCACAGCGATCCACATGAGCGCCTGCTTGCCGTTCTTGCCTTCCCGACAGATGAGCCAATCTTGATTTGCCCGCAAATGGAGGTTCCTGACGCGAAACAAGCAGGCTGGTCATATGAAATTGTCGGAATTTTGGATACCCAGAATCCGTGGGAACGTATCCAGGAAGTATTGAAAAAACGCAATGTCTCCATTCAAACGCTCGCGGTTGAGAAGGAACATTTAACAATGGAGCGCCTAGAGGGGCTCAATGCCATTCTTGGCCAACCTTCATACATATCCGCCGAAGAAAAAATGCGCCAATTACGAATGGTCAAAAGCGAAAGCGAACTTGCAATCATTAAAGAAGCTTGCCGTCTTGCTGATTACGCCGTAAAAATCGGAACAGAAGAAATTGCTGAAGGCAAAACAGAAATGGAAATTCTCGCTGCCCTTGAATACCAATTGAAAAAAGAAGGCGTCTCTGAGATGTCATTTGCAACGATGGTATTAACAGGTGAGAATGCTGCTTCACCGCATGGTGTTCCAGGCCAAACAAAAGTGAAAAAAGGGGATCTTGTCCTTTTTGACCTTGGTGTTGTTGTCGATGGCTATTGCTCAGACATTACCCGTACGGTTGCCTATGGTCAAATTTCTGATGAGCAAAGAGAGATTTATGAGACGGTCTTAGAAGCCCAAAAAGCAGCTGTTGCTGCATGCCGCCCAGGTGTCACTTGTGCGGAAGTTGACTTGACCGCTCGTAATATCATCCGTGGAAAGGGCTATGGGGATTACTTCCCTCACCGCCTAGGACATGGACTTGGCATCAGCGTACACGAATACCCATCCTTGACTGAGATCAATGAGCTGAAATTGGAAAAAGGCATGGTATTCACGATAGAACCCGGCATCTATGTCCCTAATAAAGCCGGCGTCCGCATCGAGGATGACCTTTATGTAACTGAAAATGGTGTTGAGATTCTAACGAAATTCCCGAAAGAATTAGTGACACTTTAATGAATAATCGTAAGAAGCGGAGGGGCTCCCCTCCTGCTTTTTAATGGGTTTTTATCTTATGCTCTTTGATATATCTCCTACATATTCTTCTCCACCAAACATTCTGGAGGCCCTTTTCTCTTGCAATATCTCATAGGGTTCTTCCCACTTTGTGTATTTCTTATTCCATGGATTATCCTTCTTCGTAACAATCGTTTTTAATCAATCCGAACATACTTGTTTTTTCATATCCCTCGAACGGGATAAATTCTTCTTCGTCCTTATCTCCTAATCCACTACCTTTTTCCATTGTGCAATAGAAGTCCGCCTTCTAACTCATTCATATAAACTACATCGTCTAATTTCATTGCTATTCCTCCCCTTCTTCATTTTCTTTATTATAAATTCGTTAAATTATATA